>JANXXV010000761.1 GCA_025350445.1 Bryobacteraceae bacterium
TCAATTCCCTGCCCGATGCGGTTCGGACCGCTGCCCAGAATCATCACCTTCTTGCGATCCGATGGGTTGGCCTCGCACTCGGATTCGTAGCTGGAATAGAGATACGGAGTGAAGCTTTCAAATTCGGCGGCGCACGTATCTACCCGATTGAACACCGCCGTCACACCCAGTTCTTTACGCCTGGCGCGAACTTCGAGGGACGTCGCTCCCACCGCCCTGCCGATGCGTTCGTCGGAGACGCCGTCGCGCTTGGCTTGCAGCATGGTGGCCTTTGAAATGGTCTCCAGCTTCTCGCTTTCGAGCGATGCTTCCAGGTCGATGATCTCTTTCAGATGTTTGAGAAACCATGGATCGATGCCGGTCATCTCACGGACTTGTTCGATAGTGTATCCGCGTTCGAAGGCGAAGCGGATATAGTTCAGGCGGTCTGGATTGGGAGTGATCAGGCGTTTCGGAATGAGATGATCTTCAAACTTCTCCGCGGTGACTGCCTTTCCGGTTTCGAGGCTGCGAATGCCCTTGCCTATCGCTTGTTTGAAGGTGCGTCCAATGGACATCACTTCGCCCACTGACTTCATCTGGGTGCCCAGCACGGGCTCGGCTCCGGGAAACTTCTCGAACTGCCAGCGCGGAATCTTCGCTACCACATAATCGATGGTTGGCTCAAAGCATGCCGGCGTCACTCGCGTGATGTCGTTTTGGATCTCATCCAGACGATAGCCAACCGCCAGCTTGGCGGCGATCTTGGCAATGGGATAGCCTGTTGCCTTCGATGCCAGCGCCGAACTGCGGGATACCCGCGGGTTCATCTCAATAATGATCATGCGGCCGTTAGCGGGGTTGATGGCGAACTGCACGTTCGAGCCGCCGGTATCGACGCCGATCTCGCGCAGGCAGCCGAGGGCCGCGTCGCGCATCATCTGATATTCGCGATCGGTGAGAGTTTGAGCGGGCGCGACGGTGATGGAATCGCCGGTGTGGACACCCATGGGGTCGAAGTTTTCAATGGAGCAGATGATGATGGCGTTGTCGGCCAGGTCGCGCATCACCTCCAGCTCATACTCTTTCCAACCGATGACGCTCTCTTCGATCAGCGTCTCGTGAACCGGCGAAAGATCGAGCCCGCGCTCCAGAATCTCTTCCAGCTCTTCGATGTTGTAGGCGATACCGCCGCCCGTTCCGCCTAGCGTGAAGCTGGGCCGCAGAATTACCGGGTAGCCATTCTTGGCGGCGAATTCCAGACCCGCCTCCACACTGTTCACCAGCTGCGAGTGCGGCATATCGAGGCCGATCTTGCGCATAGCATCTTTGAAAAGCAGGCGGTCTTCAGCCTTCTTGATGCTGTGGATTTTGGCGCCGATCAATTCGACGCCGTACTTATCGAGCACGCCGGATTCCGCCAGATCGATAGCCAGATTGAGGCCTGTCTGACCGCCGACCGTAGACAACAGTGCGTCGGGGCGTTCCTTGCGGATTACTTCTTCGGCGAAGGCGACGGTGAGCGGCTCGACGTAGGTGCGGTCGGCCAGTTCGGGGTCGGTCATGATGGTGGCCGGGTTGGAATTGATCAGGACCACTTCGTAGCCGTCGGCCTTCAGCGCCTTGCACGCCTGGGCGCCGGAATAATCGAACTCACAGCCCTGCCCGATGACAATGGGGCCCGAGCCGACGATTAGTATTCTATGGATGTCGTTGCGTCTGGGCATCTATTTCTTGCACTCATCCATCATTTTCATGAAGTCGTTGAAAAGGTAATAAGAGTCGTGCGGTCCGGGTGCTGCCTCGGGGTGATATTGCACACAGAAGGCCGGGTGGTTGCGATGGCGAAAACCTTCGAGCGTCTGGTCGTTCAGATTGATATGCGTTAGTTGCACCTCGCTGTCTTTGAGCGAGCTTGGATCCACGGCGAAACCGTGATTGTGGGATGTAATTTCCACTTTGCCGGTCAGCTGATTGAGCACCGGATGATTGCCGCCGCGATGGCCGAACTTGAGCTTGAACGTTTTGCCGCCCAGGGCGCGGCCCATAATCTGATGCCCCAGGCAGATGCCGAAGATGGGTGTCTTGCCCAGCAGGTTGCGGACTTGCTGCGTTTGATATTCCAGCGGCTCGGGATCGCCGGGGCCGTTGGATAGGAAGACGCCATCGGGCTTGAGGGAAAGCACATCTTCGGCTGACGTCATGGCGGGAACCACGGTCACGGTCGCACCGGTGTGGACCAGTTTGCGGAGAATGTTGCGTTTGATACCGTAATCGTAGGCGACTACGTGGTGGCGCGGTTCAGTGGCCTTTGCGACGCGGTCCGAGGGGGAACAGGCGTCCACGCCGGCGTCCCAGGAATATGCTTCCTTGGTGGAGACACGGGTGGCCAGATCCAAACCGGCCATGGAGGGGATGTTGCGGGCTTTTTCGATCAGCAGTTTGGGGTCGCCTCCCATTGCGGAAAGTACGCCGCGCATTACGCCGCGGCTGCGCAGGTGACGGACTAGTGCGCGCGTATCGATGCCGCCGGCTACCGGGATGTTGTGAGATGCGAGGAAATGCTCGGCTTGCTCTTCTGAGCGCCAGTTGCTGGCTACGGGAGAGACTTCCCGGACTACCAGGCCTTCGATGAACGGTTTGCGGGACTCGCTGTCGTCGGCATTTGCGCCGTAATTGCCGATTTGGGGATTGGTGAGGACGACGATCTGGCCGGCATAGGAAGGGTCAGTGAAAATTTCCTGGTAACCGGCAATGGAGGTATTGAAAACTACTTCACCGTAGCTTTCCGAGGGCGCACCAAAGCTTTGGCCCACGAAGACAGTCCCGTCTTCCAGGGCGAGCATTGCTGTGTTCAATATCGACTCCTTGGGGGTTGGTGTAACTACTATTGAAACACGGCTCGCGGGTGGATTGCACTGATATGATGAAGGTTGGTAAGCGGGGGCAGGGGCCTTCGCGCGGGCGTGGGCGCCCGCCGTCCTTAAAACCTCAAAGCCTTGATGATTGTTGAGACGCAAAGTGCGCGGTTTGACTCGATTTCCTTGGATTGCGGCGTGGTTCTGGCCCCGGTGGAAGTCGCCTATGAGACTTATGGGGAACTGAACTCCGCCCGCACTAACGGGATTTTGATTGAGCACGCCTTTTCCGGCGACGCCCACGCCGCCGGCATTGGCCACGACGGCGGCAAGCCCGGTTGGTGGGACAACATGATCGGCCCTGGAAAGGCGTTCGACACCAACAAGTATTTCGTGATTTGCGCGAACGTGCTGGGCGGGTGCAAGGGAACTACGGGTCCTCAGTCTATCAATCCAGTGACGGGTGCACCTTACGCTATGCAGTTCCCGGTGATCACCATGTCGGACGTGGTGCGTTTGCAGAAGATGCTGGTGGAGCATTTGGGCATCACACGATTGCTTTCCGTGGCCGGAGGGTCGATGGGCGGGATGCAGGCGCTGGAATGGGCCGTGGCATTCCCCGACGCGGTTGCGTCCGCGATTCCCATTGCGACTACCGCCCGGCATTCCGCGCAGCAGATTGCGTTCAACGAAGTGGGCCGGCAGGCGATTATGGCCGACCTGGATTGGAACGACGGCAACTACTACACGACGAAGCCACCGGCGCGCGGGTTGGCGGTGGCCCGCATGGTGGGGCATATCACATATATGAGCGACCATTCCATGCGGGAGAAGTTTGGACGGCGCTTTCAGGATAAGGACGAGGCTCTGCCGGACTTCTCGAAAGTATTTGAAGTGGAGAGTTATCTGCGCTATCGCGGAAGCCAGTTTGTGGACCGGTTCGACGCCAACTCGTATCTTTATATAACTAAGGCGATGGACTTTTTCGATATCGCGAATGGGCACGGTTCGCTGGCGGCGGCGCTGGAGCGCGCCACGGCCCGGTTTCTGGTGTTGAGTTTCACTTCCGATTGGCTGTACCCGACGTACCAATCGCTGGAAATTGTGAGTGCGCTGCGCGGACGCAATCGCGATGTGGCGTTTTGCGAGCTGCCTTCGAATTACGGTCATGACGCGTTCCTGGTGGATGTTGGCGAACAGACGGAACTGGTGCGCGGGTTCCTGACGAGCACGTTCCGGAGTAAGACATGAGCGCGGTTGAGGCGGCCCGCGTTGGGCCGTTTGTCCATTCCGTTCCGGGGCGGCGCGACTACGCGATCATCAGCGGCATTGTGGAACCAAATACGCGCGTGCTGGATGTTGGCTGCGGCGATGGAGAACTGCTGGAGTGGCTGGCGGAACATAAAGGCGTGGATGCACGCGGGGTGGAGATTGTTGGTGCAAAAGTGCAGCGGGCGATCTCGCGCGGCGTATCGGTTTATCAGGGCGACATTGAGCAGGGGTTTGCCGACTATCCGGACCAGGCGTTCGATTACGTGATTCTGAGCCAGACTTTGCAGGAGACGCGGCAGCCGTTGAAGGTGCTGAACGAGATGCTGCGGGTGGGAAGGCGGGCGATTGTGGCGTTTCCGAATTTTGGCCATTGGTCTGTGCGGTTGGCCCATTTGTGGACCGGACGCGCCCCGAAGACCAAGCTGTTTCCGCATGACTGGTACGACTCGCCGAATATTCATTTTTTGACCGTGCACGACTTTGAGGCGTTGGCGGCGAAGGAAGGCTGGACGGTGGAGCGCGGAATTTTTTTGGCTGGGAACCGGCAGGTTTCGTTGATGCCTAATTTGCTGGCTGAGACTGCGGTGTTCTTGGTGCACCGGTAGGTTTTTGCCGAGCAAAGCCAATTTGTGATGGGAAGGCGATGCCTTTTTGCGGAACAGAACGAATTTTGGGAACGAGCATTGGGCCACGATAAATAGGATGAATGCGATGGGGAAACGCCAGGCCGATGGGTTTTGCAGCGCGGTTGCCTTTGCGCTGTGGTGTGGTGCGGCGCTTTTTGCGAAACAGACCCAATGACTTTGCGTTTGTCGGAAGGCGATGCCTTTTTGCGGAACAGAACGAATTTTGGGAACGAGCATTGGGCCACGATAAATAGGATGAATGGGATGGGAAACGTCACGCCGATGGGCCTTGCGGCGCGGTTGCCTTTGCGCTGTGGTGTGGTGCAGATAGATTCATCTTTGAAGGAACGAAGCCAGGGCCTTGCAGCGCGGTTGCCTTTGCGCTGTGGTGTGGTGCGGCGCTTTTGCGAAACAGACCCAATCGTGCTCGTCATATCTTTACAAGCCCTCCTTTGCCGCCTTCATATTTAACATCTGGCTGTACAAGGCCGATCCTGAGATTGGGGTAAGCCGCTTCCTGTCAATGCAAGATACTTGAAAATAGTTGGGACCGTCTTCGAGGGCGTGATAACTTCAACGTGTGATCCGAAAGCTGGCGTTCCTGTTGTTGTTTCTATTTCTGGCGATGCTCAGCCTTTGGGCAGCAGCGGCGCTCTACTTTGATTTCGGTGTACCAGTACTGCGTATTCCTGCCGCCATCGCCTATTTGATTGCGGTTAGCGCCCCGGCGTTTCTGGCGCCGAAGCCAATTCTTGCCGCGGGACCTTGCTTTGCGGCCTTCGCTCTGGTGCTGGCATGGTGGGTGGGAATACCGCCTTCCAATCTCCGCGCGTGGCAGGGGGATGTGGCGCAGACCGCGAAGGCGGAGGTATCCGGCAATCGCGCCACAATTCACAACTACCGCAATTTCGATTACCGCACGGAAACGGACTATACGGCACATTGGGAAACGAAGATCGTCGATGTGTCACAGATTCGCGGGGTCGATCTGTTTGTCGATTATTGGGGTTCGCCTTGGATTGCGCATGCGATTGTGAGCTTTCCATTGGGCGGAGACGACCACGTGGCTGTGTCCGTGGAAGCGAGAAAGGAAACCGGTGAGGCTTACTCGGCGGTTCGCGGTTTCTTCCGGCAATATGAACTGATTTACGTAATTGGGGACGAGCGCGATCTGGTTCGCGTGCGGACGAATTATCGAAAGGGGGAGGACGTTTATCTGTACCACACGCGGGCGACGCCGGAGAGGGCGCGCAAACTTTTCCTGGAGTACCTGCGCGCGATCAATCTGCTTCAGAAGCGTCCGCAGTGGTACAACGCGTTGACCAGTAACTGCACTACAAATATCGCGGACCGCATGGAAGCGGCGGGCGGGGCGGTGCCGCAGTGGAATTGGCGAATGCTGTTGGACGGACACGGCGACGAGTTGATGTATGAACGCGGGGATCTGGCGGGGGATCTGCCGTTTGCGGAACTAAAGGCCCGGGCGCTGATTAATCCGGCGGCACGGGCGGCGGATTCGGAGGCGGGTTTTTCACGGCGGATTCGGGAAGGGCGGCCGGGGTTTTGAGCCCGCGCCGGAGTCAATATGAGCAGGTCAAATCGATGTGGGCTTTCACTGCGTTAATCCGCCAATGGCGTATACTGAGCTTGAGTGGAACTGACCGAGACCTCGGTGTTTACACGGCAAGTCAAGGCACTACTTAGTGAAGAGGAGTATCGGCAATTTCAATCTCAGTTAGTCGCGAACCCGAGTATCGGCTCCGTGATTAAAGGTGGCGGCGGCGTTCGAAAAATTCGCGTGGCCGTGGGATTGCGCGGGAAAAGTGGAGGCGCGCGTGTTATCTACTACTGGGCCGTACGGAAGAATGTGATCCTGTTGCTCTATCTGTATGCGAAAAACGAGACGGCGAATCTAACGGCGGGACAGCTTGCGCGGCTCGCCAAGATTGTGAAAGAGGAATTCGGAAATGAAAGCAAATCTGTTTGATGAGCTATTGGAAAGCGTGCGGGAAGGCGGATCGATTCTGCGTGGACAAAGTGAGTCTTCGCGACGATTCGTGGTTGGGGCCGCTGGCGTGCGCGCGATTCGTGAACGCACCACGCTGTCGCAGTCGGAGTTTGCCGGGATGCTGGGAGTGAGCGTCAAAACGTTGCAAAACTGGGAGCAGAACCGGCGGCGGCCGACAGGACCCGCCGCAGCCTTGCTGCGAATTATCGCGGCGGAACCTGTGCTGGCGGTACAAGCAATTCACCGAACGTCGTGGCGCGTTGTAGGGGTTCGGCGACCGGGCGGAATATAGTAGATAGTGCCACTCCCATGAAACGCAGAAACCTGCTCAAAAGCATGATCGCCGCGCCGGCCCTGGCCGCGGTTCCCAGACCGGCTGCAGCTCAAGCCTCCAGTGCCGCTTCGCCGGACAACTTCAACCTGCCCGTCACTGCGCCGGATGCCGTGGCGCAACCCGGCCAGCACTTCTTTTCCCGCGAGCAAATGGCCGCGCTGGAACGGCTGGGCGAGGCCCTTGTTCCCCGCACGGGCGGGCGTCCCGGCAGTAAGGAAACGAATGCGCCGAGGTTTCTGGAGTTTCTGCTATCGCAATCGCCGCAGGACCGGCAGATGCTTTATAAGAGCGGGCTGGACCTTTTGAATAGCGAGGCATCGAAACTCTACGGGAAGCCTTTCGCGGCGCTCCATGCCGGGGAGGCCAATCCGATTCTGAAACCGCTGGAAGACGCGTGGACCTACGCCGGCCCCTCCGAACCGTTCGCTCAATTCCTGCTGGCGGCGAAGGAAGATTTTCTTCGCGCTGCTGTCAACTCGCCGGCTTATGCCACTGCGATGGGTGCCAACACACGCGGGTCGAGCGGGATGAATTATTACTGGTTTCCGGTGGAATAGGAAAAGACCATGCCCAACGACAACCCTATCGTCATTATCGGATCAGGCGCTGCCGGCGGAATGGCCGCCTATGTTCTCACGAAGCTCGGCATCAAGTGCGTGATGCTGGAAGCGGGGCCGCTGCTGGATCTGGACCGCCATCGCGTGCTGAAGCCGGTGTCCGAACTTCCTTATCGCGGGTTTGGGCGTCCGGGACAGTTTCCCCATGTGGTCCAGGCCTCCGAGTTTGACGCCAACTTGTGGGCCGGCGAGAAAGAGAATCCGTATACCAACGATGCGGCCGACCCCTACAACTGGGTGCGCATCAGGCTGGTGGGCGGGAAGACGTTGCGATGGGGACGCGCGTCGTGGCGGCTGAGCGATTACGAATTCAAGGGAAAAGACCACGACGGCATGGGTGAGAACTGGCCGATCTCATATTCGGACCTGGCGCCCTATTACGATCGCGTGGAGCCGATATTCCGGGTCAGTGGACGCAAGGAAGGGTGGCCGCAATTGCCGGACGGCAAGTTCCTGGAAGACACGTCGGTGGATTCGCAAAGCGTTCTGCGGTTTCTGGCGGCGGCTAAGAAGATGGACATTCCGACCACGAAGCAGCGGCGCTCGCAGGGGACGTTTGCGAGTTCCGCGAATCTGCTGCTGCCGGATGCGGTGGCTACCGGGAATTTGCAGATAGTGACGAACGCGGTGGTGCGTGAGATCACCAAGGACAAGAATACGGGCCTGGTGAATGGCGTGTCGTTTGTACATCGGCACTCGAAGCAGGAGTATACGATTCCGGCGCGGGTGGTGATTGTTGGCGCGTCGTGCCTGGAAAGCACGCGGCTGCTGCTGAACTCCGGGCTGGCGAATTCCAGCGGGGTTTTGGGGCATTATTTGTTCGATCAGATCTATGTGAAAAACGTGGTGACCGCAGTGGTTCCCGAGGCGCGCGGTGGACGTGCCGCCCGCGGCTTGATGGGGGGCGGCGGATACATTGCGCGCTTCCGCAATCTGAAAACCCGCGAGAAGGATTTTGTGCGCGGATACGCTTACGATTTTGGCAGTGGAGGCACGCCGAATGCGAAGTACATTCCTCTTTACGGTGAGGCACTGTTGAAGGAGTTGGCCGAGTTGAACAACACTGCCTTTTCCATGACAGCGATGGGGGAGGTGATTCCGCGCTATGAGAATTTGGTTCGTATCAATCCGGATGTGAAGGATGAATGGGGCGTGCCGGTGCTGCACATCCGGCACAAGTACACGGCGAACGAATTTGCGATGGCGAAAGATTCGATGCACGTGGCCGAGGAGCTTTGCCACGGCGCTGGCTTTCAGATTCTGGCCAAGCACGCGCAGATGGCCCCGCCGGGGGAAAGCATTCACGAGCTGGGCACGTGCCGGATGGGCGCGGACACGAAAACTTCGGTGTTGAACAAGTACAACCAGACGCACGATATCAAGAATCTTTTCGTCACCGATGGCAGCGCGTTCGTCTCGGGCGGATCGCAGAATCCGACGCTAACGCTGCTGGCGTTGTCGATGCGCGCGTCTGAATATCTGGCGGCGGAAATGAAGAAGGGCAATGTTTAATTCGCTGGCGCTGCTGCTGTTGTTCGCGGCGGCGCAACCGATTCCTTACAGCCACAAGACGCATCTGGCGCTGGGGTTGCAATGCAAGAACTGCCACACCAATCCGGACCCGGGCGAGATGATGGGGTATCCGGTAACGAAGACTTGCATGGGTTGCCATACCGCGGTGAAGACGGAGAGCCCGGCGATTCAGAAGCTCGCCGGGTTTGCGAAGGACCAGAAGCCGGTGCCGTGGGTGCGGGTGTATCAGATTCCCAGCTTTGTGTTTTTCAGCCACCGGACGCATCAGGAGTCGGGGGCGAACTGCCAGACGTGCCATGGTCCGGTGGCGGAGCGGGACGTGATCTCGAAAGAAGTGGATACGTCGATGGGAGCGTGCATGGACTGCCATCGAAAGAATAAGGCGAGTATCGACTGCACTTTTTGCCACGACGCGCGGGCGCAGTAGACACATTTACTTCCAGGCGCGCCCGTTAACCTAATCGTTAGGCTCTGGCATTTCAGGGCTAGATGTGGACAGAGGCTGCATCACTGAAACGTCCGATATGGCGATGTTCTCATACAGAAGCCGTCCGTGTTCCTTAACGAACCTCAGCGGAATCTTGGGATTGTTTATGTCCTTACCACCGTCCGCGTGCCACTTCTCTTCCCACCGCCGATAGTATGGCTCAAGATCTGCAAGCGTCATAAGGAAAATCGTCTTGATCTCGATTCCCTCGTACACTGCAAAGATCCAATTGACTTTTCGATACTTGGCAATGATAGCCGGGTTCATGTGATGGTGAGTAGAGAAGCTGCTGGTCAGCCGGATGTTTACGGTCTTAAGCTCATACTCGTTCCCCTCATCATCCACAGCGTCATTGCCTTCTCGTCCCGGCAAACCAACTAAGCCCACCAACAGGAGAACTTGCAAAATCTTTCCGCCGTTGTCCTGAAAAATGTCGTGGATGCCATGCTTCGACGCCAACTCCTGATAGAGGCGAATGGCAGGGAAGAGCTTCACCAGCAAGGCACTATCCGGGTGTGGCTTCATAAGTCCGCCCCGAATAAATCCCGGACCGCAACGCCTAGAGCCTTTGCCAATCGCTCGATGTTGTCGATGGAGACGTTGCGCTCTGCCCGCTCCACAGAACCAACATAGGTTCGGTGCAGACCACACAATTCGGCGAGGGCTTCTTGAGATAATCCTCTCGCACGGCGAAGTTCAAGGAGCTTGGCCGCGAACTGTACACGGGCATTAGGAGGTGGGCGCAGACGCGACATCAAATGCCAATGTTGAACAAAAGATGACTATAGGTCTACAGCCTTAAAGTAGCGCTATAATGACGATTGACATTGTAATGCAGCCAGCAACGAACGGACAGACTGCCCAACTCAAGATCGAAGGGTTCCAGGCTAGCTACGAAACAAGCCTGGGATCTGCACATTGTGGCGACTCCCTGACCCTCTTGGATGCGCTTCCGGAAAACAGCGTCAACCTCGTCATAACCAGCCCGCCTTTTGCTCTCCAGCGCAAAAAGGAATATGGAAACAAGGATCAAGCGGAATACGTCGATTGGCTGACTGAGTTTGCGCGCCGGGTCCATCGGGTTCTCACGCTGGATGGAAGCTTTGTACTGGATCTCGGCGGTTCTTACGAAAAGGGCACGCCAACGAGAAGTCTCTACAATTTTCGCGTTCCCATCAAGTTCTGTGATGATTTGGGGTTCTTCCTTGCGGAAGACTTCTACTGGCACAACCCGTCGAAGCTTCCGAGTCCAATCGAATGGGTCAACAAGCGCAAGATCCGGGTAAAGGACTCGGTGAATACCGTTTGGTGGTTCAGCAAATCGGAATGGCCGAAAGCGGATGTATCGAAGGTCCTGACCGAGTACAGCGACCGAATGAAGAAGCTGCTTCAGGACCCCGAGAGCTTCTACACCCCGAAGGTCAGGCCCTCGGGACATGACATCGGCGCGTCATTTGCCAAGGACAACGGTGGGGCGATCCCCTCAAATCTGCTCCAGATTCCCAACACCGAATCCAACGGGCAGTACCTCAGCGGTTGTAAGGAGGTCGGTGCGAAACAACATCCCGCCCGATTCCCGGCCAAGCTTCCTGAGTTCTTCATCCGATTCCTCACTGATCCGGGCGATTTAGTGCTGGATATTTTTGCCGGATCAAAC
>JANXXV010000767.1 GCA_025350445.1 Bryobacteraceae bacterium
AGTGGCGCTGAACTGCTGCGTACCGCCTGCACCCAACGTCACAGCGGGCGGTGTCACGGTAACCGAAATCGCCGGTGTCAGCGTCACGATCGCGGTTGCCGACCTGGTGCCGTCCGCGATCGAAGTGGCTCTTATGGTGACGGTCTGCGGCGAGGCGACCAAAGCGGGCGCCGTATAGAATCCCGATGCCGTCAAAGTGCCGGCCGCCGGGCTTAGAGACCAGGTCACAGCCGTACCGGCCGCCCCTGTTACCGTCGCGCCAAACTGCTGCGTTCCGCCCGCGCCTAGTGTAACCGCCGTTGGAGTAACACCCACCGAGACAGCCGACGGATTCAGCGTAATCAGCGCTGTTGCGAATTTGGCGCCATCAGCGGCTGAGGTCGCCGTGATTTGGATGATCTGCTGTAGGGTTATCGATGAAGGCGCCGTGTAGAGACCTGAAGCCGACAGGGTCCCGATTGCCGCGCTCTGTGTCCATGTGACAGCGGTGTTGGCCGTGCCTGCGACAGCAGCGCTGAACTGCTGCGTACCGTTCGCGGTGAGGCTGACAGCGGGAGGAGTCACGGTAACGGAAACACCCGCCGACGGTGTCAACGTCACAATTGCCGTCGCAAACTTCGTAGTGTCCGCGGTCGAGGTGGCCTTCACTGTGATCGTCTGCTGCGAGGCGAGCGTCAACGGAGCTGTGTACAGACCCGCGGTCGATATCCATCCCACGACAGGAGTCCGCGACCAGGTAACGCCGCCGGTACCGGCGACCGTCGCACTGAACTGTTGCGCGCCGCCAGCGCCCAACGTCACCGCCGCGATATCCAGCGTGACTGAGACCGCCGGTATTAAAGTGATGACGGCAGTCGCTAATTTCGTCCCGTCCATTACCGAAGTTGCAGTAACGGTCACCGTCTGTTGGCTCGCGATCACACTTGGAGCGGTATAGAATCCGGACGGGGTCAAGGTTCCAATGGCCGCGCTTAAGCTCCAGTTTACAGCGGTGTTGGTTGTTCCGCCGACGATCGCCGCAAATTGCTGCGTCTGTCCCGCGGTCAGGCTTGCCGCCGCCAGTCCGCTGACCGAGATTGGAGTTAAATTGATCGTCGCGCTCGCCGCCCTCGTTCCGTCCGCAACGGATGTTGCCGTTACAACCACGGTCTGAGTGGCAGGGATGGTCGCCGGCGCGGTGTAGACTCCAGAGGAAGACACTGTCCCGACAGTTGGCGAGGCCGACCAGGTTACGCTGCTGTTCGCCGTGCCGCTAACAGTCGCCGCAAACGATTGCGTTTGTCCGCCGGAAAGCGTGACGCCGGACGGACTGACCGAGACCTGTACGCCGCCAGAAACTGCTGCTCCCAGACCATAGGCGCCAATCGGGTAACCGCTGCCTATCGGGAGAGAGAGTCCGTCTAAATCCGTCGTTTGGGGAACCGCAGTCCCGGAATTTGCCGCGGGACTACCAGCCGAGAGGTGGAAATTCTGTCCCGCCGCATTCACAAAGAGAGGATCTTGACTGACCGAGGCAGTGATTCCGCTGTTCACTGGCGGCGATCCGATTCCAATGAAGAGATTATTAGTGCCGAGGATGCCCTTGCAGTTATCCGAATCCGCGCAAACGCTACCGGAGATCGGGTCGTACATAATAAGATACGGCGAGGCGGAGTTGCGTTGATAAAAGATGTTGTTGCGGATGCGAATGAACATATTCGGGTTCTCGCCCCCGTTCATCAGCGATCCGTTTGCGCCGCCATACGGCGGCGTAGCGAAGGAGCCGCAATCGTACATAGTATTGGAGTAAACCTCTACCGTGCCGCCGCCGGCCGGTCCGCTGTTGGTGTGGCCCTGCACGCTCAAACAAGTCCAACTGCCGGACATCTCGGGAGTGTTTGGCCCTTTGCCGGCATTGTAAATAATGTTTCGATAGACCGAAACCTGGCCCAAGGAAGGATCGACCGTCGAAATCACGATGCCGTCGCACTGTGTATCATGAATGACGTTATCGTGAATGCTGATGTCAAATTGGTTAAAGCCGGTTGGATCGCCGGCGCCACCGTTCCCAAGCGGTGAGGAGTGTATCTGTAAACCCCTGCATCCACGGACGTTAGCAATTGTATTCCACCCGATATCTAAATGATTGCTGTCGGTTGAAAAGTAAACTCCTTGATATAAAGCCGACGCGCCAGATTTGCCTGTATCGTGAATGTTGTTTCCGTAAAATTTGATATTGCTCGCCTGGCTGCTCTCAAAGCACGCACCAGCGCCGTCTCCATTAGGGCACGTCATTTCATTGCCCACCATTCGCCAGTTGTTCCCGCCTGCGAGGGTCGTTCCCTCCGAGCTGGAAAGAAGAGTCAAACCGGCAAATGTCCAATTCCCTACACATGCGCCCCCGCCGGCGGAG
>JANXXV010000877.1 GCA_025350445.1 Bryobacteraceae bacterium
CAACCTGATGAACTGGGACAAGAAGTTCGAGTCGCCGTTCAAATCCGACGTCTATTTCTTCTCCACGCGTTTGCAGACGAACCAGCGCTGGGGCACGTCGAATCCGATCACGATCCGCGATCAGGAATTCGGCGCGGTGCGGCTTCGGGCATTCGGCATCTATTCGTGGCGCGTTGCCGATCCGCGGACCTTTCATACAAAGGTCAGCGGTACTCGTGACGTTTACCACGTTGGGGATATCGAAGGGCAGCTTCGAAATACCATTGTCGGCCGGATGTCGGATGCGTTTGCGTCGAGCGGCGTGCCGTTTCTGGATATGGCGGCGAACCAGGTGCAGTTGGGGCAGAAGATCGCCGAATTTCTGAAGCCCACTTTCGCGGAGCTGGGGCTGTCGCTGGAGAGTTTCGTGGTAGAGAATCTGTCTTTGCCGGACGAATTGCAGAAGCGGCTGGATGAACGCATCGGCATGAACATGATTGGCGATATGGGGAAGTATACGCAGTTTCAGGTGGCGCAATCGATGCCGATTGCAGCGGCGAATGAAGGCGGCGGACTGGCAGGGGCGGGGGCGGGTCTTGGGGCCGGCTTCGTGATGGCGCAGCAGATGGCGAATGCCATGCAGCCTCATGTGCAGCAACCACCGCCGCAAGCTCCACCGCCGGTTGCGGCTGCGCCTGTTAGTGAGCCGCCGGCGGCTGCTGCCGCGGTTCCGGGTGTTGAGACCAAGTTCTGCGTCGAATGCGGGAAGCCGATTCCGAAGCGGGCGAAGTTTTGTTCCGAGTGCGGTTCGGCACAGCAATAAGCAGTACAATAATTCATCGTGGACTTAACCGGCGGATGTGAATGGGTTGTCGAGGCGCACGGTTGCGACACTGCGGCGCTGCAAGACCTGTCTAAGCTGCAAGAGCTTTTCGGCAGTCTCATCCGGGAGCTTTCTCTGCATCCGTTGAGTGAGTCGGCGTGGCATAAGTTCCCCGGGGCCGGCGGAGTTACCGGCATCGCGATGCTTACGGAATCGCATCTGGCTTGCCACACCTTTCCCGAATACCAATCGCTTTGTCTGAATTTGTTCTGCTGCCGCCCCCGGCCTGAGTGGGATTTTACGTCTTACATCGAACGGGAATTTTCAGCTTCATCAGTTCGGGTGCGGCGCATTGAAAGGCCATACCACGCATGAGCGGACGAGTCGCGAACTGCCCGAGTTGCGGGGCCCCGGTAAAGTTTCTGTGGTCGAGCGCGGTGCAGACCACGTGTGAATACTGCCACTCGATTCTGGTCCGGCACGACGTGGATCTGGCGAAGGTGGGTGAAGTGGCCGACCTGCCTCAGGATGGATCGCCGATTCAGATTGGCACCGAGGGCACGCATCGCAACAAAGACTTCCAGGTAGTCGGCAGGATTATTTACGAATACGACGATGGTAGTTGGAACGAGTGGCACCTGATCTTCACCGATGGCAGCAGCGGTTGGCTGTCCGATGCCCAACTGGAGTACGCCGTCTCCTACTTATTTGCTACGCCGGTGAAGCTTGCGCCGGAGGAGGCGCTGAGTCCGTCGAGCCGCTTTGAGTGGGACGGCGCCGTCTATCAAGTAACGTCCATCACCAAGGCCAACTATGCCGGCGTGCAAGGCGAGCTTCCGTTTGAGTATTGGGATAAGACCAAGGTGCGGTTCGTGGATCTGCGGACTGTTGACGCGCGCTTTGCGACGATCGACTATAGCGAAGAGCCGGCGTTGGTTTTTCTGGGCGAGGCGCTTGAGTTTGAAGATTTGAAGCTCAAGAATCTGCGCGAGTTTGAGGGCTGGCCCAAATGACATCAGGTCCTGCCGGTGTTGTCCCCAAAATTAAGCCGCTGATCTGCCCCAATTGCGGCGGAACGATTGTGCTCCGCGGCTTCGGCCAGACCGTCAACGCCATTTGCGGCAGTTGCCAGACGGTGCTGGATGCCACCACTCCCAGTCTTGCGGTGCTGCAGAATTTTCCCAAGCGCGTTCGGGTGAATCCGAAGATTCCGCTTGGCTCGCGCGGCCAGTGGCACGGCGCTCCTTATGAAGTGATCGGGTTCCAGGTGCGCGAAATCACCTCCGGCGGAGAGTTGTTTCAGTGGGATGAATACCTGCTCTACAACCCCTATCGCGGCTACCGTTATCTGACTGAGTACGACGGCCATTGGAACGACGTGAAGACGCTTCGGGCCACTCCTGAGGTGGTTTCGCCTGCCGTGGTCCGGTTCAATAAGTGCGACCACAAGATCTTTCAGCAGTCGCTGGCCCGCACGGTGTTTGTCCTTGGTGAGTTTCCCTGGCAATTGCGGGTGGGCGATCCGGTTACGGTCCGCGACTACATCCGCCCGCCGGTGATGATCTCCTCTGAAGAGACCGGCGGCGAGATTAACTGGTCTCTGGGGGAATACATCAGCGGCGCCGCTGTCTGGCAGGCGTTCCAATTGAAAGACCAGCCACCGGCGTTGAAAGGGATCTTCGCCAATCAACCTTCGCCGTACACCGGCAAGATCGGCAGCGTCTGGAAAACGTTTTGCCGGCTGCTGGCGCTGCTGTTTCTTACCACGGCCGGGGTGGCCCTGTTTAGCCGGAACGAAATGGTGTTCGACCAGAAGTATGCGTTCGATTCCGCGCGTAGCGGTGAGGCGTCGTTCGTCACTCCGGTGTTTGAGCTGAAGGGGCATGCTTCCGCGGTGGAAGTAGAAGTCGCGACGGACCTGCGCAACGATTGGGCGGGATTCAATTTTGCGCTGATCAACGAAGATACGGGAACCGCCTACGATTTTGGCAAGGAAGTGAGCTACTACTACGGATCCGATAGCGACGGTAGTTGGAGCGACGGCAGCAGCAAGGCCAGTCTCACGGTACCCTCCGTTCCCTCCGGCCGCTATTACCTGCGTGTGGAACCGGAGATGGATTCGAAGTCCGGCGCCACTATGTTCAATAGCGAGGCGATGCGCTATGAGATCAAGGTGAAGCGGGATGCGCCGTCGCTGGTCTTCTTTGCGGTCGCATTTGTCCTGCTGTTCATTCCGCCGGTCTATGTAACGATCAAGACCTTCAAGTTCGAGAGCCAGCGATGGGCGGAGAGCGATTTGACTCCCGCCTCACCCGGTTCCTCCTCAGGAGATGACGATTGATGCGCAACCCGATCTATTCCGTATATGGATTCCTGCTGCTGCTTACCGCGGGCTATGCCGAGTACAGTGGTTGGAGTCTGACGCGAGTCAATGAAGTGAAGAACGTTCCACGGTCCGTGCGCGATAACCCGGGAGCATACCGGTCTGTCTACAGCGGCTATTCGCACTATTCAGGAGGCAAATAACATGAGTGAGTTTCATCCCGGCTATCTGCTGAACGCGATACTTTACGCGGTGCTGGGCATCATCA
>JANXXV010000905.1 GCA_025350445.1 Bryobacteraceae bacterium
ACCGTGGGTACTGTGCTCCGCCGGCACACTGAGAGGCCGCAGTGTGACCTGCTTCTTTGCCATCCGGGACGACGTGATGAACGCCGGCGGTATCTATCGCGACGCCGAAGTCGTGGTGGACAAGAACCTGGTTACTTCGCGCAAGCCCGAGGATCTGCCTGCGTTCTGCCGGGAATCCATTCGGGTGTTGCTTGGCCGATAACGTAATTTCCGTCCGTGGCCTTACCAAGTCGTACAGCGGCTTTGAAGCCGTGCGAGGCATCGATTTTGATGTCGAGAAGGGACAGGTGTTCGGGCTGCTGGGTCCAAACGGGGCGGGAAAGACAACCACGGTGGAGATTCTGGAAGGGCTCCGGCCGCGCACGGGTGGCGACGTTTCCGTGCTTGGCTTCGACCCCGCCGTTAACATGAAGCAGATTAAAGACCGCATCGGCGTCTGTCTGCAAGCTACCAACCTTCCTGAAAAGATCACCGTCCGGGAAGCGTTGCACGTCTTCTCCAGCTTCTATAGCAGGACCAGCGATTCCGATAAGCTTCTGAAGCGGTTGCAACTGTGGGACAAGCGCGATGCCTTTTACGGCCAGCTTTCAGGAGGGCAGAAACAGCGGGTAGCGCTGGCGCTGGCGATGGTGAACGATCCGCAACTGCTGTTTCTGGACGAGCCGACAACCGGCCTGGACCCGCAGGTGCGGCTGGAAATCCACGGCCTGATTGAAGATTTGAAAGCGCAGCATTGCACCATCCTGCTTACTACCCACTACATTGAGGAAGCCGAAAAGCTATGCGATCAGGTGGCGATCGTCGATCAGGGAAAGATCATCGCCCACGGGACGCCGCGTGAGATTCAGGCGCAGACCCTGGGGCATTCGATCATCGACATTCACCTAAGCGCCCCGCTGCCGGAAGGCGTCAATCCGGCGGCTCTGGACGGTGAGAAAGCGGTCCTCAGCGACGACCGCCGGTCCCTGAACGTATCGTCTTCCAAGCCCACGCGAACGCTGGTGGATCTGGTGAAGTGGATGGATCAGATTGGCATAGAACCGTTGGATATTCAGCTCAAGCGCCCTACTCTTGAAGACGTGTTTATCGAGCTGACCGGGAAAAGATTGCGCGAATGAAAGGCTACATCGCACTGATTGAAATAAACCTGAAGCTCGCGCTGCGCGAGAAGTCGGTGCTGTTTTTCAACTATATTTTCCCGCTGCTGTTCTTCTTCGGCTTCGGCCAGTTGATGGGCGCGCAGAGCGGCGGCATCACGCGCGTGGTCACCATGGTGCTGGTGATAGGAATCATTGGCAGCGGCCTTTTTGGGGCGGGCATGCGTGCGGTCGCGGAGCGGGAAGCGAATATTTTGCGCCGTTATAAAGTGGCGCCTATTTCGCCGGCGCCGCTGCTGGTGGCATCCATGGTGACGGGCTGGATTCTCTACATGCCGTCGGTGCTGCTGCTTCTCTCGCTGGCTCACTTTTATTACTTGATGCCGGTGCCGGACCACCTGTTTTCGCTGCTGCTGCTGATTGGCATCGGGTCGTTCGCCATGCGATCCATCGGGCTGATTGTCGCCTCGGTGGTGAATTCCGTCGCCGAGAGCAACATCCTGATTCAGGTGATGTATATGCCGATGCTGTTCCTGAGCGGGGCTACCATTCCCATCACCGGGCTGCCCACAGTGGCGCAAATCATCTCGCAATTTCTGCCTGCGTCTCATCTGTTTTCCGGAATGCAGGGCATCCTGTTGCGAAGCGAAACTATCGCTCAGAATTGGGTGGCCACGTCGGCGCTGCTGGCCACCACCTGCGTCGCCACGCTGATCTCGGTGAAGCTGTTCCGCTGGGAGAAGGACGAAAAGATCGGCCGGTCCGCGAAGCTCTGGCTGCTGGCTGTGTTTCTGCCGTTTCTGATTCTTGGAAGCTACCAGGCCTACAGCAAGGAAAACATCGAGAAGGGGAAGATGTACGAACGCGTCTTTCGCCAAAGCCGCACCCGGCTGATTCGCGGCGCACGCATTTTCCTGGGCGATGGGAGAGTGATTGAGTCCGGCGGTGTGCTCATTAAGAACGGAAAGATCGAAGAGGTTTACGACGGCAATGTGCCGGAAGCTAACTCCGTGAACGCGGAGTTGGTGGAGGCTGTTGGAAAGACGATTCTTCCGGGATTGATCGACGTTCACGTCCATCTTGGCGCGTCCGGAGGCATTCCGGAAGACCAGAAGGATTACAACCCCAAAGCCGTCTTTGACCGGAATTTGGCGGCTTATCTATACAGCGGTGTCACCGCCGTGAAGTCCGCCGGTGATTTCATTGACGAAGCCATTAATGCCCGGGCCCGGCTACAACTTGGTGAAAAGCTGGGCGCGGAACTGTTTCTGGTTGGGCCGCTCTTTACTACGGAAGGCGGACACGGAACCGAATACTTCAAGCGCGCGCCTGAGTTCGTGAAAAAACTGAGCGCGGACCAGTTCATCCGCACGCCGAAGAATGCCGCGGAGGCGAAGGAACAAGTGAGTGCACTGGCCGCGCGCAAGGTGGATGGCATCAAAGCGATTCTGGAAGGCGGAGTGGCGGGCATGCTTTTTAACAGGATGGACGTTGGTATTTTGCAGGCCATCGCCCAGGATGCCCACGTCGCCCGGCTGCCCATTGTGGTTCACACGGGAGACGCAAAGGATGTTGCCGACGCCGTGGCCGCGCAAGCCGACGGAATTGAACACGGCAGTGCCCGCGACAACATTCCGGATGAGGTTTTCGCAAAGATGGCAAAGCAAGGCGTGGCCTACGATCCCACGTTGAGCGTGATGGAAGCCTTCACGCAATTCGCCGCGGGGAACACGGAACTGTTGGACCGTTCCCTGGTGGCCCAGGCTGCTGCTCCGAACCTGATCAAGAACACCAAGAAACAAATCAATTCGCCCGACATGGCAAAGATGCGGCAGATGATTAAGAGCTATCCGGCGGATTTGCAGCAGGCCCGCGATAACCTGCTTCGCGCCTACAAAGCGGGTGTGCTGCTAGTGACCGGAAGCGACGCCGGGAACATGCTGGTGATGCACGGCCCCACCGTGCATCGCGAGTTGCAGCTTTGGGTGCAGGCGGGCATTCCGCCACAGGCTGCACTGCAGGCCGCCACCTTCAATGCGGCGAAACTGTTGCGCGCGGATAAACGAATCGGCCTCATCCGCAAGGGGTATGAGGCGAATATCCTTGTCGTTGACGGCAACCCGCTGCAGGATATTTCGGCCACCGAACGGATTTCGATTGTCTTCTTGAAGGGCGAGCGGATTGATCGTTCGGGATTGTTCGATCAGCAGTAAGGAAAGACGGCCTGGCGCTGGTGGGTGAAGGGCCTGATCGGCGAGATTCACAGGGGGCACATTTTGCGTGGTCTAAATGGTGGCGATCCGGCGGTAGGAGATCCCGGGAATTCTACTTTTAACCTAAATCCGGCAGTTCAAATCCTGGCATCGTGCCAAGCCGCTCAAATAGCTCAGAATTTCAACTGCTTCGCCGTTCACCATTTGGGTGATCACGCATTCCGTGACAACTGCTTGCAGGCCAAAAAGTTATTCGATCTGGGCTGGCCACAACTGCCGGATCTAGTGTCCTGTCCCCCGTAAGAGTTGACTACGGGCGAAAGAGCGCTCGCCGAGGGGCGAGCGCTCAGACAAGGTGTCTGCCCCACCTTGCGCCCAGTAGCAGGTTGTAAAGAATTAGCCGGGACAGCACACTTTTTAGTCAAGAATAGCGAGCGGCGTAACCGCGCGCTACGTATCGATCCCGAGCTTCTTCCTGCCCGCGGGCGTGAGCCGGTTCGAGTTCCATCCGGGCTCCCAGGTCTGCTCTACCACCACCTTTCTCACTCCCGGAACTTTCAACAGTTGCTGACGAACGGGCGTTGTGTTGCCGCCCGAGCCATAAGTAAAGTAGCCCAACCGCGGGCGTCCCCGGTGCGGCATGGTCATCAGAACGTGCACCACGTCTCCGCGAACCC
>JANXXV010000934.1 GCA_025350445.1 Bryobacteraceae bacterium
AACGGCACCGGCATTGGCAACTCCGAGTACGAAGCGCTGCAGGTCCATTTCACCAAGCGATATTCGGATGGCCTCAGTCTGATCGTCGGTTACACCTGGTCCAAGCTCATGACAGATATCTCAGACGGTGTCTGGAGCAGCGCGGGGTCCATCCGCAGTCAATACTGCTTGCGCTGCGAGCATTCGTATGCCGCCTACGATGTGCCGCACCGGTTCACTTTGAGCGGCGTGGGCGAGTTGCCCTTTGGCAAAGGCAAGATGTTCGGTAAGAGCTGGAATCGAGGCGTGGACACGATTCTGGGAGGATGGCAGGCGAACGCGATCCTGACTCTTGCCACGGGCGTGCCTCTGGTATTCGGAACCGCCGCGAACAACAGCTATTCGTTCGGGGGCGGCCAGCATCCGGATGTGGTTGGGAATCCGGTTCTTTCCAGCGGGAAGAGCATCTATTCCTGGTTCAATACAGCGGCGTTCGCTCAACCGGCCAACTTCACCACCGGGACACTCTCGCGAACGTACGGTGGAGTTCGCGCGGATTGGTCGAGAAACGTGGACTTCTCGATGTTCAAAAACTTCAGCGTCACGGAGCGGATTAAGCTTCAGTTCCGTGGCGAAGCGTTCAACCTGACCAACACGCCGGTTTTCGGCGCTCCGGGCGGGACTGTTAACGGAGTCAATTTCGGTGTGATCACTGGCCAGTCCAACCCGGCCCGAAATCTTCAGCTAGCACTGAAGATCTTGTTCTAAACCAAAACGTGCCAATGGCGGCCGCAGCCGCTCTGACCCAACCGGGTTAGGGCGGCCGCGGCCTATTTTCCGAAGAATTCACGCCGGTGGAACTTTCCGAAGAATTCACGCCGGTGGAACAACGATATTCGAACGGAAATATTGTTACCCAGCGACACTACCCGCTGGTATGGCAGCCGCAGTTTCCGCGAGGCACCACTGAAATACGCCACAAGTGCCTTCAGCCAGAAAGAGGAGAAACCAACCCCGCTAAAGTAACGTCGGGATAATAGCGATATACTGGTTGTGTTGGGAGGATTCCCTTTGGCTCAAAAACGGCGCTCTCTTTTAGTTGCACCGCTGATTGTACTGCTTTGCTCGATGCTTGGCGGGCTTTACGGGCCGGCGATTGCCGGCGCGTCGGCTGCCAGTTCGGAAGATGACATCAAATCGAGTTTGAAGAGTTTCACCAAGGTGCTGAACCTGGTGGAAGAAAACTTCGCCGACAAAGTCACGCCGGACAAGGCCATTTATAAAGGCGCGATCCCTGGAATGGCGCGGACTCTCGATCCCCACACCAGCTTCTTCGATCCTAAAGACTTCCAACTGTTGCGGGAAGACCAGAAGGGCCACTACTACGGTGTTGGCATGACTGTTGCGCCCCGCGGCGGCAAGACGATTGTCATCGCTCCGTTTGAAGGTTCTCCGGCCTACAAGGCTGGCATCCGTCCCGGCGACGCCATCTTAGAAGTGAATGACAAGCGCACCGATGGGCTGACTACTACCGAAGTGGCAGACCTGTTGAAGGGACCGCTGGGAACACAGGTGCAGGTGATCATCGCCCGTGAGGGCGTAGAGAAGCCGATCCCGTTCAATATTACCCGCGGTGAGATTCCTCGGAAGAGCGTGGAAGATGCATTCTTTGTAAAGCCGGGCATCGCCTACCTGGATATTCAGCAGTTCAATGAGAACACCAGCCGCGAGATGGAAGATAACTTCAAGCGCCTGGATGAGACCAAGATCAAGGGTCTGATTCTGGACCTTCGCGAGAACCCCGGCGGACTTCTGAACGAAGGCGTTGCGGTGGCCGATCACTTCCTGCAAAAGGGGCAGATGATTGTTTCCCACCGCGGCCGTTCCTCGCCGGATAAACCCTACTACGCGCGGCATGGCAACCAGGGCCGCGATTATCCAATCGTTGTGCTGGTGAACCGGTACTCGGCTTCGGCGGCTGAGATCGTCGCGGGCGCTTTGCAGGATCATGACCGCGGTTGGATTCTGGGCGACAATACATTCGGCAAGGGTCTGGTACAAACGGTTTATCCGCTGTCTGAGAACACCGGTCTCGCGTTGACTACCGCTCACTTCTACACCCCTAGCGGCCGGTTAATTCAGCGGGATTACACGAATACGTCGTTCTACAACTACTACTACAACCGCCAGGAAGGCGGAACGAAGAACATGCAGGACGTGAAGATGACCGATAGCGGTCGTACCGTTTACGGCGGCGGCGGCATCACGCCGGATGAGAAGTTCATGCCGCCGAAGGCCAACAAATTCCAGATTGAGCTTCTGCGCAAGTACTCGTTCTTTAACTTTACAGCCAAGTATTTCGGTAAGAACGAAGCGAAGCTTCCGAAAGACTGGGCGCCGGACAACGCGATGATGAACGATTTCCACGCGTTTCTGCTGAAGGATAATGCGCAGTTCACTGAAGCCGAATACGCCGAGAACAACGACTGGACGAAACAGCAGTTACGCCGTGAGATGTACATTACCGCGTTCAGCGTGGAAGATGCGCGGAAACTGAGTATCGAGTTCGACCCGGTAGTGTTGAAGGGCATCGATTCGCTGAGCAAGGCCAAATCGCTTCAGGATACGGCCAAGAAGATGATCGTTCAGAGGGTACAACCGAAATAGGACCGCTAGACATCCACCTCAGGTTGATCATCTGCGCGGCGCTCTCCCGCAGATGATCAACTACGTCCCCAATCCTCAAATTGCGATTCTAGATACCGGCGGCCAGTACTGCCATTTGATCGCCCGAAAAGTGCGGGAACTTGGCGTGTATGCGGAAGTTTTTCCTAGCGATACGGCGGCGGAACTGCTGGCCGGCCGAAAGGGTCTAATCATCTCCGGCGGCCCGGCAAGCGTTTATGAACCAGGCAGCCCTAGCGCCGACCCGGCGATTTTTTCGTCTGGTCAGGCCGTACTTGGCATCTGCTACGGCCAGCAACTGATGGCGCGCGCGCTGGGCGGCACGGTTCGCAAAGGCGACAGGGGCGAATACGGACTTGCCATGTTTGAGACCGCTGCCGAGGCCGGCCCTCTGTTCCGGGACGCGAACGGGCCGCAGCAGATCTGGATGAGCCACCGGGACTCGGTAAGCGCCCTTCCCTCCGGATTTCAGGTCACCGGACGCACCAATACCTGCGGGATCGCCGCGATCGCCGATGCCGCTAGACGCTTGTACGGGGTGCAGTTCCATCCCGAAGTGGTTCACACCCGCCACGGCCGGCAGATCTTGTCCAACTTTCTGTTCGATATTTGCGGCTGTACGCCCGACTGGGATCCAAAGCATCGCATTCCGCTGGTGGAGCAACAAATCCGCGAAGTGGTGGGCGCGCGGAATGTGTTCTTCTTTGTCAGCGGCGGCGTGGATTCCACCGTCGCCTATACGCTTTGCCTGAAAGCGTTGGGCCGAGACCGCGTCCGCGGCACTTATGTGGACACGGGGCTGATGCGCGAAGGGGAGACGGAATTCGTGCGGGGCCTTTTTGAATCGCTCGGCAGCGAAGGCTTTCATGTGGAAGACGCCGCCGCTGAATTCCTGGACGCGCTGCATGAGGTCCGCGATCCGGAGAAGAAACGCCACATCATCGGCGAGCAGTTCGTCCACGTGCAAGACCGGATTCTGAAACAGTTGGACGGGCAGTGGATTCTGGGACAGGGCACAATTTATCCCGATACGATTGAATCCGGCGGCTCGGCCAAGGCGGATCTGATCAAGACGCATCATAACCGCGTGGCCGGTATTCAAAAACTGATTGACGACAAACGCATTGTGGAGCCGCTGGCCTTCTTCTACAAAGATGAAGTCCGCGAGATTGGACGCGAGCTCGGCCTGCCAAGTGAGTTCCTCGACCGGCATCCGTTTCCGGGTCCGGGGCTCGCCATCCGCTGCCTGTGTTCCTCCATCCTGCTGGAGCTGAAGCGCTTGGATGAAGGCTGGCTGATCCCGGTGAAATCGGTGGGCGTGCAGGGCGATTCGCGGACCTACAAGCCGATCCTGGCCATCACCGGGGAGAACCTGCATCAGCGGTCAATCGAGCTCACCAACAGCATGGAGCAGGTGAATCGTGTGGTGAGCGTGACCGGCTGCAATCATCCGATGGAGCAGCTTTCGGTGCAACCGTCTGCGATCACGCCGGAACGCCTGGACCGGTTGCGAAAGGCGGATGCCATTGTCCGGAGGGTTTGCATCGAAAGTGATTTTGAGAAGCGGGTTTGGCAGTTTCCAGTGGTGCTGATTCCCGTGGGAACCGCAGGCGCGCCGGATTCGATTGTGCTGCGGCCCATCGATTCGGTTGACGGGATGACGGCGGAATCGGTGGTGATGGATCCCGCGATCCTGGCGCCGCTTACGGCGGAGATTCTGCGCATTCCGGGTATTGCGGCTGTGTTCTACGATCTGACTCACAAACCCCCCGGCACTATTGAGTGGGAGTAGCACCGCCTTACATCTTTCGGCACTCGCGGGAAGAGACCCGGGGTTGCTCACGAAAGTTGACCCGGCGGGGATGATAACGCCTTGTTTACCTGCGTTTTGCAGATCAAGGCACGGAGTTTCTTGCGGGTCACTCTATCCGGGCGAACCCGGGTCATTCCTGGTGAGCGCCGGGGCTTAGATCCGGTGGAAGCCTTTGAGAATGTCCTTCATCGCATAGCGCAGAGCAATGGGGCGGCCATGCGGGCAGGCCATCGGATAGTCGGTGGCCGAGAGCGCCGTCAGCAGCCAGTTCATCTTTGTCTGATCGAGCCGGGTGTTGATCTTGATGGCGGCGCGGCAGGCGATGGAAGCGGCGATGCCCCGGCGCAGATCGTCCATCGACAAGCCGCGCATCTCACCGTCGCCGATTTCGAGGATTTCCGCTATCAGCTTCTCGATCTCACCGGCGCCGACGGAGGACGGCGCACCCTTCACAGCGATAGTACGCGTGCCGAACGGCTCGGTGTCGAAGCCGATGGCGTTGAGCTCATCGGCTATACGTGCGTACTGCAACTGTTGCGACGCCGTTAACTGCAGCACGATAGGCATCAGCAATTGCTGCATTTCCACACGGCCGGAGGCGCGCTGCTTCAGCACCTTTTCAAACAGAATGCGTTCGTGGGCCACGTGTTGGTCGATGATCCAAAGGCCGTCGCGGCCGGCGGCGATAATGAAGCTGTCGTGAATCTGCCCCAGCGGCCGCAGATCTATCAGCGAGTGCATGCTCTGCGAAGGCTCGCTAAAGGATTCCGCCGGAAATGCACCGTGAGACTCGGGAACCGGTAGCCGCAGTGCCACCGTACTTGCGTCCAGCCGAATGGAGTCGAGGCCGAAGTCGAATCGCGGCGCTGGCGCCGGGGGCGGCGCCAGGGTGAGCACCGGTAACTCGTACTCGCGTTGCGGGCCGGGCACTACCGCGTATTCATTGCCCTGATGATTTTCAATGCGCTGGGTGAATTCCGAATAAGGCATGTCCGCCGCGGGTTGGGGAGTAGCAGGGAGCGGCAGGTTCGACACCGGGCGGCTGGCCATCAGCAACTCGCGGATGGAATCCCGCAGGAAGTCGTGAACAAACGATCCGTGCCGGAACCGCACTTCCGTTTTGGAGGGATGAACATTGACGTCCACCTCTTCGCAATCGCAATCGACAAACAGCAGGGCGAACGGGTAGCAGGCCGGCGGAATCAGGTTGTGGTAGGCGGCCGAGAGCGCGTGCATCAGCAGACGATCCCGAATCAGCCGGCCATTCACAAACAGGAACACCGAATTGCGATTCAGCTTCTGCACCTGCGGCCGCGAAACAAAGCCGCGCAGCGCGAACACACGCTCTACCGGCTCAGGGTCTTCGGCGGAAACACCCAGCCGCAGTTCCTTCTCCCGGTAGCCGATGTTCACCAGCTCTTCCAGCACCGAACCGCCGAACACCTGGTAGACACGATCGCGAAGCTGTTCCACCGGAGTGACTCCCAGCAGTTCATTCACTCCATTCACCAACTGGAAACTCTTGGCTGGATGCGCCAGGCTGTAGTGCGTCACCAGCGAAGCGATGTGCGCCAGTTCGGTTTGCTCCGACCTCAGAAACTTCCGCCGCGCGGGAACGTTGAAGAACAGATCGCGCACTGTAATAACGGTGCCCGCCGCCAACGCCGATTCGTCGCAGCGCAACAGCTTGCCGCCCGCCAACTCCACGGTGGTGCCGGTGGTCTCCTGCGCGGTGCGCGTTTCCAGCAGCAGACGGGAAACCGATGCGATGGACGGCAATGCCTCGCCGCGAAACCCGAGCGTGGCGATCGAGAGCAGATCGTTCACATCGCTCAATTTGCTGGTGGCGTGGCGCTCGAAGGCCAGCATCGCGTCGTCGCGAAGCATGCCACAGCCATTGTCGGTGATGCGGATCAGCCGCCGGCCGCCGTTCTCCACTTCGATGCGGATATCGGTTGCCCCGGCGTCGAGGGAGTTTTCGAGCAGTTCCTTGACTACAGAGGCAGGCCGCTCGACCACCTCTCCGGCCGCGATCTTGTTCGCGACATTGTCGGAGAGAATCCGGATGCGGCCCATATCTTACTGTATCGTCTTACTGAATTGCAATGCCCCGCTCAGGCAGCAGCTCCCCGGTGAACCGCAGCAGGTTGGTCAGGTTCTTGCGGTGATTCACGGACTGGTTGACCAAAGCGGACTGCGCCAGGTTAAGCGCCGATTGCGCGTCCAGCAGGAAGAAGAGGGTGGAGGTGCCCAGATCGTACTTCTTCTGCTCGGCGTCCACGCGCTTCCGCGCCAGGTCGAGGGCAACCTTCGCCAGCTCTATGCTTGCCTTGCTGCCTTCCACCATACTGATGGCGTTCAGCACATCGAGGCGTACCGTTTCTTCCGCGCTTCGCACGCGTAGCGCGTCAAGACGTTTGGTGACCACGGCATCGGCGTAATCGGCGGCGGCTCGCCGGTCGCGGATAGGCAGCGTCAACGTCAAGCCAAAACCGTAGACAGGAAAGCCGAATCCGAACAGTTGATCCAGCGCGTCGCTAAAGCCGCCGGGAACGGTGCTGATGATAGTGCTGCTAGTGCCATCGCCGGAAAATACATTCTGCCGTTGCGTGAACGGGCCGCCTCGTCCGGCGGCGCCGTATTGTCCGGTCAGGCGGAAATCGGGCCGCAAGCCATTTGCGGCCGATTTGATATTCAGATCGTCAATATCGATGTTCTGACGGGCAGCCTTTACATCCGGCCGCAAGCTTACGGCCTTCTGCACCATGGTTTCACGGTCCATCGGCACGTCGGCGGGCGGGTCGATCGGTTCGGTCAGCACCAGCGGCAAACGGCGAATGCCGGGATCGAGGTCGGCTCCCATTTGTTTGCGCAGTACGTCCTCTACCTGCTGCAAGCGGTATCGGGCCTGCGAAAGCAGAATCTGATAGTTGGCGAACTGTGCCTGCGGCTGATAGATATCCAGCGGAGAGATTGCCCCCAGTTCCAGTTCGCGCTGCGCCCGTTTCAGCGACGTGTCCGCCAATGCCAGCGCCTGTTCCTGTACCTTTACGTTTTCACGCGCCAGAACCACATCCCAGTAGGCGTTCTCCGCGTTGGAGACAAGCTGCAGCACTTGGTTTTGCAGGCCGTACTCCGAGGCGCGCAGCCGGCTTCGGGCGACGGTGATGGGCAGCTTGGTGAGATACGATCCGCGATTGCGCAGCAGCGGTTGCGTGAAATTGACGTTTAAGTTGGAGCTGATGGCCGGGTTGAACAACTGAAACGAACTGTTGGTGGACGCTTTCAGGGTACTGAATCCCACGTTATACGTTGCACCGGAACTGAGGGTCTGCGTCCATTGAAAATTCGTGGGCTGGCTGAGGGAATTCAACGATGCGGCGCCGGCAAGCACATCGTTGGCGGGCGTCTGTGTCCGCGCGGCATTGAAGCGCGCTGTCACCAGCGGATCGAACACGGAAAAGGCACGCAGGATGCCGTTCCGGAAGACCTCCACCGAGAGCTTCTGAACAATGATGTCCGTATTGTTGGCCATCACCGTATCCAGAAAAGATCGCAGCGAGAGTTCCAGCTTATTGTCCGCCACATAGTCGTCAAGGTGCACGGGCGGTCTCAATTTGACATTCGGAGAGGTCTTGTTAAACGCCGTTCGGAAGTAGTTAGCCGTCGGGAAGACCGGCGCCGCTTCCGCAAACTGCATCTTTTCGATCCTCCCGGCGGTCGGCGAGGCCGGGATCCGATCCGGGTTAACTACAGCATTTTGGCCGGCCGCGCTGAATGCGCACAACAATAGTGTCGATGTCACACGAAATCGCATATCACTCTCTCTACTCGTAACGGATAGCTTCGATAGGATCGAGCTTGGCGGCCTGCACCGCGGGATAAATGCCGAACAATAGTCCAATTGCGACCGAGACGCCAAACGCGACGACGATCGATGTAGTGGTTACATCGGTGGGCCAACCGGCGGCCGCCGCGATGATGTTTGCCAGTGAATAACCGAACGCGATTCCGATCAGGCCTCCAATGATGGAGATGAGAACCGCTTCCGTCAGAAACTGCCGGATGATATCGGCTTGGCGCGCGCCGATGGCACGGCGGATACCGATTTCCCGGGTACGTTCCAGAACCGTCGCCAGCATGATGTTCATGATGCCGATGCCGCCCACCAGCAGCGAGATTCCGGCGATGCAGATCATGACGACGCTGAATATGAATTGCGTGCGGCGCTTTTGTTCCAGCAATCCCGCCGGAACGGTCACGTTGAAATCGCCGGCATCTTTGTGGGTGGAAGTCAAGATGGCATTCACAACATTCGCGGTTTCCACGGAGTCCACTTTGTCACGCACTTTAATATAGATCCCGTCGATCTCGTCCTTCAAATAGCTGTTGTTGTCTTCAAACCGCCGCATCACGGTATTCAATGGCGCGATTACCATGTTGTTGCGGTTGGAAACTTCCAGACCCTCGACGTCGGAATCGGCCGTGGCCTGCTGTGCAAGCACGCCCACCACCTGCAGCCACGCATCGTTGATCTTGACGAACTTGCCTACCGCCGGATCGTAACCGAGAAGATTCACTTTGGCCGACTCGCCTAACACGCACACGGGAGCGGACCGGGTGTCGTCTTCTTCGTTGAAGAAACGGCCCTCCACCAGTTTCAGGCTATTGATCTTCATGAAATCCGGGCTGACACCGATCAGCGTCGGCTGATCCTGCGCCGTCTTTGGCAGAACCTTTTGCGGCTTGAACCTTTTGCGCGGAGTGATGGCTTCAATGCCCTGAACGTTCTCGGAAATGGCGCGGTAATCGCGGAAGGTCAGCCCGGGGGAGATGGCGCGGCGAGCCTGCAACTCGTTGCGGTCGGCCGCTTCCTTTGCTTCGATGATGATATTGTTAACGCCCAGCAAGTCGATATAACTCATGGCAGCCCGCTGCGCGCCCGCCGTGATCGACAGCATCGCCACAACCGCGCCGACGCCGAAGATCATGCCGAGCATGGTGAGCAGGCTACGCAGTTTGTGAACGAAGAGGCTCTGCAGCCCCATTTTCACTTCAGATGTGATTCCGGAAATGCTAGCCATTACTTAGCTCCCCCACCCATTCCACCCATTGGGCTGCCGGAGGCGGCCGCACCCTTGTCTTTCTTCTTGTCGCCGGGTTTCGCATTCGGATCGGCCATCGCGATGGTCTCCCCGGCGGTCAACCCGCTGGCGATCACCATCGTCGATTCACTGCGTTTCGCCAGTTTGATGGGCCGCTCATCCCAGCGGTTTAAGTTCTTGACGTAGACAATCTGCTTTCCGTCTTTCTCAAATACCGCCTGTGCGGGAATATTGATCGCGTCCGGAATCTTCTCGACGATGATCTCCACGTCGGCCAGCAAGCCGGGCCGCAACAGGACGTCGAGCTGGTTGTCGGCCTCCACCGCTGGAGGAAGCTTTGCGTTGGCTAAGTCTTTTTCGCTGAACTGGCCGGGACGCATGGCGGGCATGGCGGCGGGACCGTCCCCGGGACCACCGGCGCCGCGCTTTCCCTTGCCATCGCCCGAAGGCTTTGCGGCGCCAGCCATCACTTTGCGAATCTCGTCACCCATCTTGGCGCGATCTTCCGGGGAGAGGTCCTGTGGATTGCGCCCGTTCAAAATCTTCGCCATCGCGGCCTGCCTCTTCTGCCGGTCCTCCGGCGAAAGACTCTGTGCGCCCGCCGGGCCGCCCGGACCGCCAAACATTACTCTCTGGCGGGGCTGGCCTTCCGGGCCGCCCGGGGCACCGCCTGGGCCGCCACCTGGGGCAGCGCTGCCGGGACCGCCCCCGGGCATACCACCGCCGGCGGGCATCGTCATTCCGCCACCCGGAGGCCCGCCTCCCATCGATGCCATCGACATGGCCTGCATCTGCGGACTCACAGGCTTCTTGCGGTTCTGCTCGGCTGTCTCCAGGACTTTGCGGATTTGTTCGGGTTTTGCGCCCAACCCGGTCAATAGTTCCTTCATATCCACCGAAAATACGACATCGAACTTCTTTCCCGGATCGCCCGAGAAGATGTTAGCCGAAGCAGTGCCGCTCATGGTCTTAATCTTGCCCGAGAACTTCTTGTTGCCCACTGCGTCCAACTGGATGATTACGTCCTGCCCGTCCTTCAGGTTCGCGCGGTCGAGTTCTCCCACCTTGGCAACGATTTCCAGTTCGGACAGGTCCAGCACGTCGGCGATGGCCATGCCGGGCTGTACCTGGTCCCCTTCCCGGATGTCCGGAATTTGCATTCCCGGAAAGAAGAAGCCGCCCTGGCGATTCTGCTTTATGGCCACCAGTCCGCTTATCGGCGAGAGTAATTTCACTTGCGAGAGACGCTGCTTCTCACGATTCAGTTCGAGCTTGGCTTTGTTCTTCTTCTCTTTCAGAACCGCCATTTCGGCCTGTGCCTGTTCGAGCCGCGATTTGATGTCGCTCTCGAGCTGGGTCAACCGGCGCTTGGATTCCTCAAGATTAAGAATGTTCTTTTTAGCATCGATGGCGGAAAGCAGTTCGTTGCGCCTCACTTCCAGATCGGCGCGGCGCACCGAATACTGTGTCCGCAGCAGTTCCACCTGATCCTGGTTGTTGCGGATGGCCAGGTCGGCCTCGGCCTTCTTGATCTGTTCGTCGATTTGATCGATTTCGAGCTGCTTTTCTTCCACTCTCGAATTCACTTCGGAATCGTCGAACCCCACCACCAAATCTTTTTCCCGCGCGAAGCTGCCCAGTTCCGCCAGTTCGGTTACCTGCACCGTGCCGAACAGGTTCGGCGCAACCAGCGTAGCGGAACGCACGGCGCGCACTTCGCCTCTGGTGAAGCTGCGGACGATGACGTCGCCGCGGCGAACCTTGGTTGTGGCCACCTGTTGCTGGCGTTGCGGCATGGACTGGAACAAGTGGTAGCCGTACCAGGCGGCGCCCAGCACCGACGCGAGAATCACGACCTGGAGGAGAATCTTCTTCATGGGTGACCTTTATGGATAACCATAGTTACAGCTTCTTCGCCTTCTTGGCGGCCTCAATCGGATTTTCCAGCGTCACCAGTTCGCCTTCCTTCAAACCTTTGGTGACGATCATGTCGGTGTCGTTGCGCTTGCCCACTTCAATCACCCGGATGGGGAACTGCTGTCCTTTTTGCAAATAAACGGCGGGTTTGCCCTTCTCAAGGAAGCTGGCGCGAACCGGAATCAACAATGTATTCGGCTGGCTCTCAATCACCACTTCAGCGGTGGCGCTCATGCCGGGCCTCAATCTGGGATCGAGATTTTTCAGCGTCGCGCGCGCCGGAAATGTCTTTTCGGTCAGTCCCATTCCGCGGAAGTTTACAGCCGCTATCGGACTGATCCAATCGAGTTCCGCACTCAGTTCGCGATCGGCAATTGCGTCCACGCGTACCTTCACCATCTGTCCGAGTTTCATCTTGCCGCGATCGACTTCATCCAGCTTCAACTCGATACGCATGTTCGTGAGGTCGGGAATTTCGGCGATGGCCGCTCCGGTCCAGGCGCGGTCGCCTTCCTTAAAGGGAGGCGGAGAAGAGCCGAACGATCCCTGCGCGCGGAAGTTCGGCAACAGATTCACAATCCCGTCGTTCGGCGCCAGGATCACCATCTTGGTGAGATAGCCCTTAGTGCGATCCGCGTCACGCACCACTTTGTCCTTCTTCTGTTGCAGCCGGTCGAGATCGGCTTCCTGGGTGGTCGTATGCGCTTTGATGGTGGTATTCACCTGGCCCAGTTCGCCTTCCGAAATCCCCACGTCAATGCGGCTCTTGGCGCCTTCGATTTCCGAAACGACTTCCGCTTTGCTCGCCTCCAGCTTCGAACGCTGCAGATTGTACTGCGACGTCATCAGGTTCATGCCGTCCTGCTCGGTCACGATACGGTGAGACGCCTTGGTCTGGACGATTTCACTATCGGCCGTTCGAACGCCGGTTATTTTTTCAAGGTACGTCTGTTCCTGTTGCGCGGCGTCGAATTCCACTACCACTTCGCCCTTTTTAATGGGGCGGCCGGACTCGGCGAGCCTTACGATGCGGGGATCGGGAACCTGCGGCGCGGCCAGAATTTCGGAATGTACGCTGCGGATTTCGCCGCGCGTCTTTACGCTGATGATGAATTCTCCGCGGCGAACCTTCGCGACAGGCACTTCGACCACGGTGCTTTCGGCGTTGTAGCGGTAAGCGGCATAGGCGCCGCCTCCAGCCGCGATCAGCAGCACAGTGTAGATAATGGCTCGTCTGCGCCGCGAGCCTGCCGTTTGTCCGAGTCTTTGCTTTGGTTTAATATCTTTCGACATTCCGCCGTTCCCTTGAGTTCGCTACCTGAAGTTCGTTATCCGGAACTTCAACCCTGTTTTGGAGGCTCCGCTATCGGAACCTCCACGGCGACCACTTCGCCTGGTTTCAAGCCCGATTTCACCGCAATGGCGATGTAATTGGACAGCCCCAGTTCCACGTCGCGCTTGTCCCATCCGGTGGCCGTCTTGACGTAGACAAATGGCGATTTCCCATTCGCATCGGTGAAGATAGCGGCGAGCGGCGCTACGGTTGCCTGTTCTTCCGATTCGACGATGACGTCCACACTCACCGAAAGATCGGGGATCACCCTCGGATCTATAGAGTCGAGCTTCAACCGGACAGCAACCTCTTTGACAAAGTTCGCGCGGCTGCCGCCCGGTTTCGTGATGGCGGCGATTGCATAGACATGCGCTGGTAATTCCAGGTCCGGATAGGCATCGAATCGTACCCGCGCCTTTAAGCCAATCCGCATCCGTTCCACATCCACCTGGCTGACGGCGGCGTTGATCACCATGGATCGTGTATCGACAATCTGCATGAAGGGCTGCCCGGGATAAAGCTGGTCGCCTTCCTGAATCTGAGCCATCTCAGAGCCGCGAATGGCACTCTGCATAACGGTAAGACCGCCGATTGCGGCCTTCATCACCATCCGGTCCGCATTCGCTTGCGCCCGTTTCAATTCGATCTTTGTCTGCTGCAAATCGAGTTCGGCATTTCGGAACTGGGCCTTTTGGCCAATATCGAAGTATTTTACTTCCGCCAGAACCTGTTTATACCGGGCATCGGCTTCTTCGAGCGCCAGTTTCACGCGCTCGGCGTCAATTGCGCCCAGCACGGGAGTGGTCTTGAGGTCCAGCTTGGCTTTTTCAAAGTCCGCCTTCGCGGAAGCAATGGCTTGGTCGTGCGTGTTGCGGGACACCTCCATCTCGGCCTTCAGCTTGATGACGCTGGCTTCCGTTTGACCTACCGAAACCAGATAGTCGTCCAGGCGGGTCAGCATATATTGCCGGTCGTATTCGGCCACCGTGTCGCCTTTCTTGGCGAGCGAACCCGGCTTCATGGTCCTTAGCAGGACGAGGCCGAAGTCGCCACCGCCGCCCCCGCCCCCACCGCCCCCACCCTGGTTGAGCGTGTCGGCGGTAGATCCAAGCGGATTGGCTGCGGCGGCAATGTTCGTGGTGGTGGAAGTGGCGGTAGCAGCCGAGCCGCTGCCTGGCTTACTGACACGCGAGGTAGAAGCCTGCAAAGCGGCCGACTGATTATTACCGGCTGCCCCGGCCGAGGATGCGACTGCTGCGTCTGCACTGCCGCCGGATGCCGTACTGGAAACACTCGCCCCGCCCTTCTGATTCGACGTGATGACCAGATTCGGGTTGCCGCCTGATTGATAAGTCTTGCTGCCCGTGTCCCTGCCGCCGCCACCGCGCGAGCCGCGAAGCTGGGGGGTCACCAAAGAGACGAAGTTCTCGGCACCCGTGGTTCCCGTAATACGGATGCCCTTATCCAGGCGGGCTTGGGTGATGGCGGCGGTTCTTGTGACCACCGGACCCGGCTTGCCTCCCGAGGTATCGGTGGCGGAATTTCGAAGCCAATAGGCACCGCCGGCTGCAAGCAACACGAGCAATAGCGCCCAGAAGCCCGCGCGGGACTTAGGCCGTTTTACGGCGGGTTCCGTGACGGGGGAAGCAGGTGCCGGTTTCGGCACAAGTCTGGGCAACGATGCCCCGCTCATTTCATACTGCATGTCAGCACCTTCCAACAGCTCTGAAGAAATTCGACACTCTCAACATCCCGGCGGGTACAAACGGGATTGCCACTCTAGAGTATGACGAAAATCTTATCAGATTGGTTATGGCTGGTGCATCCAAGATTGACCTTATAGCCCGCGTGACGGCGGTTAACCCGACATCGCGCCGAGAAATTCGGCGTTCGATTTGGTTCTTCCCAGCTTATCAAGCAGCAATTCCATTGATTCCACAGGGGAAAGTGGGTTCAACACCTTGCGCAATACCCATACCCGGTTCAGTTCTTCCCGAGGCATCAGCAGCTCTTCTTTACGAGTGCCGCTTTTATTGATATCGATGGCGGGGAAGACACGTTTGTCCACGAGTTTACGGTCGAGGTGAATTTCCATGTTGCCCGTACCCTTGAATTCTTCGAAAATCACATCGTCCATGCGGCTTCCGGTGTCCACCAAAGCGGTGGCGACGATGGTGAGCGAGCCGCCTTCTTCAATATTGCGCGCCGCGCCGAAAAACCGCTTCGGGCGCTGCAGCGCGTTTGAATCGACACCGCCGGATAGCACTTTGCCGGAGGGTGGCACCACAGTGTTATAGGCACGCGCCAGACGCGTGATCGAGTCGAGCAGTATCACCACGTCGCGCTTGTGTTCGATCAGGCGCTTTGCCTTTTCGATGACCATTTCGGCCACTTGTACGTGACGGGTGGCCGGTTCGTCGAAAGTGGAACTGATGACTTCCCCGCGCACCGAACGCTGCATGTCGGTAACTTCTTCCGGGCGCTCGTCAATCAACAGCACGATCAAAGCGACTTCCGGATGGTTGTGGGTGATCGAGTTGGCGATGTTCTGCAGCAGCATCGTCTTACCGGTACGGGGCGGAGCGACGATCAAACCGCGCTGTCCCTTGCCGATCGGGGTGAGCAGATCCATCACACGGCCGGAGAAATTCTCTTTGGTGGTTTCGAGCTTCAACCGTTCATCCGGATAAAGAGGCGTCAGGTTGTCGAAGAAGATCTTGTTGCGCGCTTCCTCCGGCGGTTCGAAGTTAATCGCGTCCACTTTGATGAGCGCGAAGTACCGCTCCCCTTCTTTCGGGGGACGGATCTGACCGGAGATTGTATCGCCGGTGCGCAGGTCGAAACGGCGGATCTGCGATGGTGAAACGTAGACGTCGTCCGGCCCCGGCAGGTAGTTATACTCTGGGGCGCGCAGGAACCCAAAGCCATCCGGCAGGCATTCCAGGACGCCTTCGGAGAAGATCAGCCCGCTCTTTTCTGCCTGCGTCTGGAGAATCTTGAAGATCAACTCCTGTTTCCGCAGACCGGCGACGCCGGTCACGGCCAGATCCTTGGCGATCTGGTTGAGCTTGACGATGCTCATGTCTTTTAATTCGACCAGATCGAGCGTGGCAGCGCCGTTCTTTCCATTCTGTGCTTGCGCCGCCGCGCCGTGGCGCTTGCGGGCGCCGGCATGATTGGCCGCATCCGGCTTGGCGTCGGGAGATTTCCCTTCAGCTGCCGGCTTGGCGTCACTGGGTTTCGCTTCTGTAACGGGTTTTGCGTCCGGGGCTTTTGCGTCGGCGGACTTGTGTTCAACCGCTCTTGCCTCCGGCGCCTTAGCCTCCGGCGCTTTCATCTCAGTGGCAATCTTGATTTCGGGGGCCTTTTCCGCCGCCGCCGCAGCCGGTATTACGGCTTGATCTTTCTTTTCCAAATCGCTTGCCAAATTTCCCTCGCTCCCCGGCCCGTGACTGCCGAGAACGGCAACAAGTCGCTGTCCGCGATTTTTTCGCGAATAGCGGCCAGGCCGCGATATTCCTCTTTTTGGTTCAACTTATCAACTTTGGTGGCTACCACCACGTACTGCAGGTTCTGACACTCCAGCCAGTGCTTAAGCTCGAGATCCTTTTCCATCCACCCTCTGCGGGCGTCCAGCAGGACCACGGCCAACTCCAGCGTCTTCCGGTTCAGAAGATAGGATTCGATGAGTTCCTTCCATTGAGCTTTGACATCCAGAGGAACCCGGGCGTATCCATAACCGGGCAAATCCACGAAGTGGCAACTTCCATCCACGCGATAGAAGTTTATCAACTGAGTACAACCGGGGTTAGCGCTAGTGTACGCCAACCCTTTCTTGCCCGTCAGGTAATTCAACAGGCTACTTTTGCCAACATTGCTTCGGCCCAGAAACGCGATTTCCGGAAGTGACTCAACCGGAAACTGCGCCATCCCGGCGGCGCTGATAATATGCTCCGCTTCCATTAAACCGATTAAAAACCCTGGCCCTAGTGGGTCAGATTCTCTTCAGCCGCCCTCTGCGCAATCTCCACCGGATTGGCGGGCATGGGCAACGCCACGATTTCCCGCTCCAGCGCGATCTTCAAGACCTGATCCATCGACTCCACAAAGTTCAGCTTCATCTCGTTCCGGATCAATTCCGGAATGTCCGGCAGATCCTTCTCGTTGTCCTTCGGAAGGATGGCTTCTCGAATACCGTGGCGGTGCGCAGCCATCAACTTCTCTTTCAGGCCGCCAATGGGAAGCACTTTGCCGCGGAGCGTAATCTCACCAGTCATGCAGAGATCGCCGCGAACCGGAATTCCAGTCAAAGCGCTCACCAGTGAAGTGGCGATGGTAATTCCGGCCGACGGACCATCCTTCGGGATGGCGCCCTCCGGTACGTGTACGTGAATA
>JANXXV010000984.1 GCA_025350445.1 Bryobacteraceae bacterium
CTTTCGCGTTTGAATTCGACAGTATTCCTGCAAGTTTCGCGATGTTCAACGAACGGGGTCTTCAATCGCAGTTGCAAGCCGCCTTGACGGAATGCGAACGGCTCCAGTGGATCGCCTATTGGCGCTCAACTCGTATTATGAGACTCACCGTCTCATCACTCATCCACCTTCCCTCGACTGATTTGACCTTTCCGGCAATAATGAATTCGGTATTCCGATTTGATCTCTCCCCCGAGCCGTGTCCACGGCTTTCTGCCCCGAGATCGTCCTTGCTTCTGACCTCAAGGTACGAAACCGGACGGTGGGGCGAAGCTCTATGAGGGAATTCCGCAATCTTCCATCGCTTCAGAAGGGCGTTCTGCCTCCCGGAGCGCGGAGCTTACTGACCGGGACGCTGCTTGGTGGGCTTGGTGGTCAGCCGACGAAAACCTGGTGCATCACGCCCAAATGAGTGGGAGCCGGAATAGGCTTGACGGGGCTCGGACTCACAGCGCGTAATAGTGTTTATTTCCGAAGCAACCAAATCTGCTGGGCGAACACAATCTGACGCAGTGTACGTGGAGAATCTGATCAAGGAACCTGAGAGAATGGGCCGCCTCCCGGATGGGAAGAGGTTCGACGCCGGCGCTCCAAAATTCCGGGTTCACTGTCTCAAGATCTTGTCGACAAACATGGGGATCGCTCATTTGGCAGCGTACTTTTTCGATTCGAGCGCACTCGCGAAACGATATCATCCTGAACTAGGGACATCCAAGGTCGATCAGATCGTCCAAGAGGCAAGCAGTGTGATTCGGATTTCAAGGCTGACCGTGGTTGAGTTGACATCAGTTCTTGCAACCTAACGTCAGGACGAAGGTCATCGGGAGGGAAGATGCCGGCTTGCTTCTACGTCAATTTCACGAGGATATCGTCTCGGAAAGACTTGAGGTATTCTCCATCGGCGATCCAGAGTTCGAGTTGAGGGAAGTATTCATTTCGCGGCACGCTTTCGACCGGCGGCTTCGGACTCCCGACGCTCTGCGGATTGCGGTTTCAATTGGGCTCTGTGACCAGAATCTCATCGATTGCTTTGTCTCAGCCGATAAGGTTCTCTGCGAAGAAGTGGCTGCGGAGGGATTCCTGGTATTGAATCCCGAAATTTCCTGAAAAGTTTTCATCTCTGAATTCATCAATTTCAAAGTGAGTCTTTGGCGGCCAAACTACTTGGCGGCTTGAGCCAACCTGCTTTCATTTTCCGGAGCCCGCCGCCATTGTGGATTCCTCTGCACTGGCCGATCGTCAAAAGAAAATCACCATGTTCCGCCGACTATTCCGCGGACGGGAAGATGAAAGAGAAGCGGTTGAGAGGGTGCCTCGCCATCGGCTGCGCGCCGGGACGAAATCCGAGAGCGGCCCTGCTGGTGTAAATAAATTTGCAGCTGTTCAGAGCCTGATGCCGCCTCACAGTGCAACATTCCGCAACAAGGCGCGGTATAGGATTGGGACATAAGGACTTGAAAAACGCGGTTTCGGGGATGTACCGGAAAATGCGTTGGGCTAAGGGGGGCGTGAGTGCGGATCTCGCCGGCCTGGCCAATAGAAACCATGGCTTCCACGCAGAACATTGCAGGACGAACTGGATCACCCGTCAACTTTCATTGCTTGGATCAGAACATCATTACCGCCGCCTCACCATCGAAACTGAAGTACATGCGAACGCGCAAGACGTATTTGTGGCCGCTCATCAGCTTGACACGGAGTGTCGCATTCCGGCTTTCGCCGCTGTCATCGTCCCCGGCTAAATAGCGCATCGCACCGTTGTCGTCCTCGAAAAGCACCATGACGGCATCGGAGGTTCCGAATGTGCGGAATTCGTATTCACACGTTGCGGCGGGTTCAATTTTAAAGTTCGACTGCTGGCCGGGAGATGTGGCGATTGGAGCGGATATCAGCGGCTTTAAAGGCGGATAGTTTTCCGGGGCAAGCGGAGGATAGAAACTCGTCACCCAGGTTTTGTCCCGCGCGGATAGTCCGGCGTGAGACCATTTCGATACAATTCAGGACTCTCGATTAGACCAGCCTTGAAGGGATAATGCATGATCGAATTCGGATCCCAGTTAGAGCCCTGAACGGTGTCGGACGGAATCTTACGGATTATATTGAAATTCGTCTTGTCGCGCTTCCAGAAATTGGGATAAGCGGCCAAATCCGCATAGACTGCTTCTTCATTCCAGACGATGCCGGAGTTCGGATTCTGGTGTTCGTGAGGAAAGCCGAGGGTATGACCAATTTCGTGAATGGCGGTATCGAGTTCACGAGCGCTCCGGGTCAAGTCCCAGCCGAAATTCATGGTGCGGGAATTCGGCCCGTAGTTCAGCACCTCCCGCCCGACGTATGACCAGGCACCGTCGTCACGCATAAAACCAATCCTGACTTCGGCCTCGGCGCGGGAACTCATTTCCTGAAACTCGAGACCGATCCCGAGATCCTTCCAGGATTTGAAAGCTCGCCGGACGACTTCTTCCTCAGCCGGTGAGGTTGCCCACGAGCGCCATTGCAAAGTCCCGTCTTGAAGAGTGACATTCTCGCCATCAGTAGCCTGATCGAAGAAATAATAGTGCAGAACAGTACCATTTACCCACTTCGGGCCTGACACAAGGATTAGGCTGGTGCGTTCGGAAGTTAGATCGGGTGCGAAGCTACGGGGCACGGATTGGGGGAGATCGCAGTACTGAAACGCGTGGCCGACCGGCAATTCTTCACCAGCGGCAATCGTGTCCTTCACGGGTGGCTTCATCTGGGGCTCCTTAGAGGGAACGGGTAAGTCCTCCCCTACATCTATTAGCGGGAAACCGCAGCCAATAGTGCCAAGATATTTTTGGGATGCTATATGGCACGTTGGAGATGCCCGAATGGCTCCGGATTTGCGGGGAGAAAGCGGGGCGTTGCGGCATGGTCGATGTAGTTTAAGAGATTGACTCGATTGCATCGCAAGGGCGGCATTCGTACTATTTTCGGCTGTTTTTCACATGGTGAGTTGATGGTTTAGGCAGTGCGCCCGTCTGATTTCCCCGTGCCTACTATTTAAGTGTTGCGGCCGGCCGGAAATGTGTTACATTCCAACAATCAGATAATTCAGAATGCTGGTGGAGGAACAATTCCGCTATGAACGAGAGATCATTGCTGGCGGTACTTTTCGTACCCGTTGCGGTCGCTTTCTTCGCGTTGAGCGGGGGTTCGGCGCCCTCGGCAGACGGCGCGCCAAAAGCGCCGGCAGCCAAGGCTGAGGACAGCAAGAAAAGGTCTAGTTCAATCGCGCAGACCACGAAGCCCCTGAAAACAGCCTGCGATCTGTTGCGGGACTATTTTGCCATTGCGGACGAGTGCCCGCCCCTGGAAACCGCGAAGACGAACTCCGTTACAGTTACGATCTCGGAACGTGAAGGGAAAGCGCATTCGGCCAAGGTCAGCGGATCGATTGAACCAGCGCCGACGGAGAAGGACTTGGCTAATGCGCTAGAGAAAATGCGCAAGCGGATTGCGGAGGAATTGGGAAAGATCAAACAGATTGAGACACTCTTCGTTTTTGTCCCGGACCCCAATGCTAGTACGCTTGCACTTGAAACAGACCGCGCCCTTGACGCCGTTCGCGACGCAATGAGCGAGGCGAAGTTCGTGCCCTACCGGTCGACTGAACTTCCCTGGCGGGCGTCTGCGTCAGACCTTGGCAAGGCCGAGGCTAAGAAAGACGAAAGCGAGCCGGACGACACTTCCCGAACCGGCGACAAGCCTGCAAATCCCGGGGTATGGCTGTTCAGAAGCTCTGATCCTACTGACAAGCGGCTGGCGCTCGTCTTCCTGATCGGGGAAAGCCCTGTCGTGGGCGTATCCAAGCCGCAGTTTCGCGGGGCCATTCGGCAATATCTGGCGTACCTTCCCGGTGACGGCGCCCGGACGTTCAATCTGGTTGGGCCGGTCTTTTCCGGATCTGTCGATTCTCTGGCCAAAGCGTTACTCGCAGAGGCAAAAACCCAGACGGAAGAAGCGAAAAACCTACGAGACACAGCTAAAACGACTGGGAAAAAAGAAACATCGTCATTAGCGCAGAAAAACATCTGGCAGTCGGAAGATCTGCTGAAGAACCAATTTTCCGCGGTTAGCGGAACAGCGTCTCTCGACGGCCTGGAGAAGACGTTACCAGCCTTATTTTCACCAGATGCGCAAAGCCCCATCAAACTCGAACAGCTTGACGATACAAATGCATTTTGCCGCTTAGTGAAAACACTCGGCGCCGATGAAAAAACGGCCGTATTGCGAGAAGGCGACACGGCCTTCGGCGTTGGCTTCACGAAACACTTCGACGGGCAGGCCATTTGCGGGCCTACCTATGACTACAACTACTCTCGAAGCCTTCTGCATCTCCGTGTCGCTTATGAGTCCGATACGGACTTGATGGCCCGGATATTTCCCAAGAGTATTCGTTCCAATCAGTTGGCATTGCACTTCGCTAGCGGAAAGGAGCAGATTGACACTCTACCGGTGTATGCACCCGAAAATTTTGCGGTGTCGCAACAAATCACGCTACGTCACCTGGCCAGCTATCTGTCTCGATCGGGCTTCCGGAATTTGGTTATCGAGGGTTCAGATCCATTGGACATGGTGTTTCTAGCACGATTTTTTCAGGAGGAGGCGCCGAACTTACGGCTGGCTATCCTGAATTCCGATGTCTTACTCGACCGGGAAGCTGGCACCGTTTCTTTGCGGGGCATCCTTTCCATCTCAAAACAACCAACGGGCGCAGTGGCACGTACTCAGGTTGAGTTCCCAAGTGGAACTTCGTTCGGGATTTACCGTGCCTGCAAAATGCATTTGAAGCTGGGTTACACTCCCACCCGAACTGTGCTCTCGGTGGTGGGGTTCGATGGCGAATGGCCAATTCTGACGTTTCCAGATGACAAGACGTGTGAAAAGCAGAAGCCGACAGATCGGTTCGTTCTGCCCGGCCCTACGCTCGCATGTTTTCTAATTATCTTCGGGCTGGCGATGGGACCTTTCATCGCTTACGTGCGTTTAGACGCAGGCGCGACCAATTTGGAGAGGGGCTTCTGGTTAGCCTTGTTTCCTTTCTGCGTCCCCATTCAAGACACGGCTGGCTCAGAACAGCGGCGCAAACAGTATATTCGATGGTGTGCCGCGAGTGGAGCGATGTGCCTGCTGGCGCCGATTGTCTTTTTCCTCGTCTTCTACGTTGACGCGCAGTCTGAGTCGATGGCCGCCGAGTATCCGGCGATGGTAGCCCGCTACTTTTCTTTTGGAAACGGGGTATCGCCATTGTTGCCGCTCGGCGTGTTGTTCCTGGCGATACACGCGTGGTTTTGGTCCAGTGTACGCAACTGCTTCCTTCAATCTTAGTGGGTACCGTCCGTTTCCCCATCCGCTACCCGTTGGCGCGGAGGATGGGGAGTCAGAGATGACTTATCTTCTCCAAAATATCAACACCCCGATAGAGGAGTTTTTTGGGCGGCCGTTCCAAGTGATTGCGGCTGGGCTTGTAGTATTGATGTTCTTATATTGCTTTCGGCTGACTGATGAGGAGGTCCGCCCTGTATTTACCCCGTGGAGCAACTGGCTCTGGACAATTCTGTTTGGGTGCCTGGCAGCCCTGGTTCTGAATACGCTTTACCGGTTTTGGATGCTCTGGTGGGGCCTGCGGGATCTTCTGCGGCGACTGGAATACCATCCTCTGCGACAGGCTTTCTCCCGCCTTCCCGACCGGCTTTCCTGGACTCTCCTTTGGTCACTCGCCGCGCTCAGGACGACCATGGTTTCGCTGCAAATGACCGGCGATTATCTTAGTGCGCTGGCGCAGAGTTTTGACGCATCGTCTATAGGCTTTGGGCCTTCGGAGGAAACATTGAATGCCGTGCAGGTGCGTTCCCAAATCGACGCCCTGATGACCAAGTTTCACAAAGAGCAATTTCCGTTAGACCCCGATTGTTATCGCATGATGATATCGCTGCGGTATACAATTCTGCCGATCTGCTGGAGTCGCATCGCAGCGCTCATGGAACCGTGGAAATTACAACGCCTGGAGGGTTGGCGAACCACAAAGACGAAGGCGGCGGACTCGAAGGGTGAAAATCAGACAGCAGGTGCGGATTCAGCTAGCGCGATAGAACCCAAGGCCGGGGACGGATCGCACAAATTGACACCTCTTCAACTGATGAGCGAAGAGTTCATCGCTCTTCAGTATTGTGCATACATACGCTACGCTCTCATTCATCTGAGAAACATGCTCGGGTTCGTAGGAACCGGCCTGACATTGTTATTCATCGCATTGAGCGTCTACCCGTTCGAGCCAAGCGGCATACTTGCCAATTGCGCGTCATTCTTATTCTCTGTCGCGACAATCATAGTCGTCTCGGTCTTCTATCAAATGGATAAGGACACACTGTTGAGCCGTCTTTCGGACACCACCCCAGGCAAACTCGACGCCGGCTTTGGATGGCGGCTGTTTCAGTTCGGTGCACTGCCCGCGGTGACATTCCTGGCGATCCATTTTCCGCCAATCGGGCAGGCGCTTGTCAAAGTCGTTCAAATCATTCCTGGATTGGCAAGGTAGCGGGCGGCTGCGACAATCGGATTCACCGCAGTGCCGCATTGACCCGCTAGTACTGTAAGAAGTATGGCAATCACGTCGATCAATCCGGCGAACGGAGAAGTGCTGCGGACGTTTCAGCCGATGTCCGCGGCGGCTATAGAAGCTAAGCTGAAGAGCGCGCAGGCGGCTTTTCACGCCTGGAAATCTACGCTCTTCCCCACGCGGGCGGCGGCGCTTTTCAACACGGCGGACATCCTGGAAACGGAGAAGCGGAAACTGGGTGAACTGCTCACGCGTGAGATGGGAAAGACGATCGGCTCAGCCGTCGCTGAGGTTGAGAAATGCGCGCTCGCTTGCCGGTATTATGCCGAACACGCCGAGGGAATGCTGGCAACCAGGCAGGTGGCCACAGGGGCTTCCAGAAGTTATGTAAAGCACCGGCCGCTGGGCGTGATTTTGGCAGTGATGCCTTGGAACTTCCCCTTCTGGCAAGTGTTTCGATTCGCCGCGCCGGCTCTGATGGCGGGTAACGCGGCACTGCTAAAACATTCCTCGAACGTGCCGCAGTGCGCGCTTGCGATTGAAGATGTATTCCTACGCGCCGGGGTTCCCGAAGGGGTATTTCAGACTTTGCTGGTGGAAGCCGCGCAAGTGGAACCACTGTTGAAGGACGACCGGATTGTGGCCGCGACGCTAACCGGAAGCGAGGCGGCAGGACGATCCGTCGCCGGCATTGCCGGAAGTCAGATCAAGAAGACCGTAATGGAGCTTGGTGGCAGCGATCCGTTTATTGTGATGCCTGGCGTGGATCTGGAAGAAACCGCTATGTTGGCAGTGAAGGCCCGGACGGTCAACAACGGTCAATCCTGCATCGCGGCGAAACGTTTCATTGTCGCCGATTCGATTTATGACGAATTTGAGCGGTTATTCGTAAAGAAAATGGCCGCGTTGCGCGTGGGCGATCCTATGGATGGGTCCACTGAAGTGGGGCCGCTTGCCACCGAACAGATTGTGCTTGATCTGCAAAAGCAGGTGGACAAAGCAGTAGCGGACGGCGCCGTTATCAAGACCGGTGGAATCAGACTGCCGGGCAAGGGCAACTACTACGCTCCAACCGTTCTTACCGCGGTTCGCATTGGTTCCCGCACTTTCTACGAAGAGATCTTCGGACCTGTTGCGATGCTGTTTCGCGTGGCGGATGCGGCAGGAGCGATTCGTGTGGCCAATGACTCTCCGTTCGGTTTAGGGGCAAGTGTATGGACGAACGATCCGGAGGAACAGGACTACCTGGTGCAGAACCTGGAAGCTGGCTCTGTCTTCGTAAATGCCCTGGTGGCGTCCGATCCAAGGCTGCCGTTCGGCGGGATCAAGAGAAGCGGCTATGGGCGGGAATTGGCCGGGGAAGGGTTGAAGGAATTTGTGAATATCCAAACCGTGTGGGTGAAGTGAAGCGATACTGGATGGAAGGGAGAGGTTGTGCAAATATCCGTATTGATTTTGATTGCAGCTTTGGCTGTGCCCGCATTCGCGCAGGAGCCGCAGTTTGGCCCCGGGGGCTCGCCGCCGAAGCCGAACTTCTTCGGGCTCGCTCCGCCGCCGAATCCACAGGCGGTCGCACGCGGGCAGCAGCAGTTTGTTGCCAGTTGTGGATTCTGCCACGGGTCTGGCGGTAAGGGCGGCAATAACGGTCCTGATCTGGTGCGATCGGTGTTGGTGTTGCACGATGAAGGTTCGGCCAAAGAGGTTGGGCCCGTCATCCTGAACGGCCGTCCGGCAAAGGGCATGCCGAAGTTCGCCATGACGGACGGGCAGGTCAAAGATATCTCGGCGTACCTGCTTTCGTTGAGCCAGGGGGCCGTGAAGCGGGCCGACTACAAAATATTGGACGTGGTGACCGGCAATGTGAAAAGCGGAAAAGCCTATTTCGATAAGCAATGTGCAAGCTGCCATTCGCCCACCGGAGATCTGGCGCACCTGGCGGGCAAGTACGGCCCGGTTGCCTTGCAAGACCGCTTTCTTTATCCGAAAACACGGCTGACGCCGAAAGGGCAAACGACGGTGGCAGTGACCTTGCCATCCGGTGAAACATTCCGCGGCGTGCTGGATCAGATTGACGATTTCAGCGTGGGTCTCACCGATTCCAACGGTCAGTACAAGTCGTGGGCGATCAATGAATCGAACGGAATCAAAGTGGAAGTAAACGACCCGCTGAAGGGGCATGAAGACCTGTTGAAGCAATATTCCGATACTGACATGCACAACATTCTTTCTTATCTGGTGACGCTGAAGTGAGGTTATCGATTTCGGCGGTTTCGCTATTACTATGTATCGCAGGCGCCCTGCCGGCGCAGCCGCTTGAACCGGCGCGGCTGCTGCAACCGCTGGCAGAAAGCTGGCCGATTTTCAACGGCGACTATTCGGGCCGCCGCTACAGCCAACTAAAGCAGATCGATTCAAGCAACGTGAAGAGCCTGAGCATGGCATGGGTCGCGCGGACTGATGTTGGCACAGGCGGCAATCCGTTCGGAGTCCAGATCAAGGGCACGCCGCTGATGTTGGATGGGATCTTATACATCACCATGCCCGACCATGCGTGGGCGCTGGATGCGCGGACGGGCCGGGAGATCTGGCACTTCCGCTGGGAGACCAAGGGCGGGATTCACATTGGAAATCGCGGCGTGGCCATCTACCGGAACAGCGTTTACTTTGAGACTCCGGACAACTACCTTGTGTGCCTGAACAAAGTTACCGGGAAGCTGCGGTGGAGCGTGGAAATTGCGGATGTGAAACAGCAATACTTTTCCACGCCCGCGCCTCTTGTGGTTGGTGAGCAGGTGATTGTCGGCGTTGGCGGCGATTCGCTTGACGTGCCCGGCTTCCTGGAAGCGCGCAGCCCAGAGGACGGTAAAGTGCTGTGGCGTTGGAACACCTCGCCGAAGCCCGGCGAGCCTGGGTCGGAAACGTGGCCGAATCCGGAGGCCATGGCACACGGTGGAGGAATGACGTGGATGCCCGGCACATACGATCCGAAGCTGAACCTGCTTTATTGGGCAACGGGAAATCCAAACCCGGTTCATGCAGGACAGGGCAGGGTAGGCTCCGATCTTTGGACTTGTTCGATCGTGGCGTTGAAGGCCGACACCGGCAAACTGGTTTGGTATTTTCAAACGTCTCCGCATGACACACACGATTGGGATGGCGTGAACACGCCGGTGATTTTTGACGCGGAGTTTCAGGGCAAGCCGACGAAGCTGCTGGCGCAGGCTGCACGCAATGGCTACTTCTTCCTGCTGGACCGCGAGACCGGCAAGAATCTGATTTCGAAGCCTTACATTTTCATCAATTGGTCGAAGGGACTGGATGAACGCGGGCAGCCGATTCCGAATCCGGACAAAGATCCGAAGACGGATGGAACGCTGGTGAGTCCCAATGGAACGGGCGGCACCAACTGGCAATCTCCGGCTTTCAATCCAGACACCGGGCTGCTCTATGTGAGCGCAGTGGAATCCCACAGCGTTTACTATTTGACGGACACCGATGACAAACCGGAAGGGTATGGCGGCAGGGAAAGCAGCGTTTTTGCGAAATCGTCACTACGCGCCATTGACTACCGGACCGGAGACGTCCGCTGGACACATACGTTTCCCGGGCCCGGCGGTTCGATATCAAACTTGCTGACGACGGCAGGAAATCTGCTATTCTCCGGCGACCCGTCGAAGAATCTGATTGCCTTCGATCCAAAAAACGGAAAGCCGCTTTGGCACGTGAAGCTGCAGGCGAGCGTCACCAATCCTCCCATCACCTACATGCTGGATGGGAAGCAGTATGTGCTGGCCGCGGCCGTCGATCATGTCTACGCGTTTACGCTGCCCGACTAGATGTAAATCGATTCCAGCCGGTTGACAATGTACTGGCCACAATGTTCATAGCTAACGCGCGGGCCTTTCCGTGTGCGATCTAAGTCGACACAGTTCCAACCCTTGTAGTTGATCTCTTTCAAAACGCGGTGGCAGGCCGGGAAATCTATCTGGCCATCGCCAAGATCGTAGATGCTCTCGAAGAACTTCGCCTCTGTGGAATCCTTCTTGTGTACTTTGCCGTTGGGAAGGACCAGGTCCGCGGCGGGTGTGGTCCAACGCGCGTCTTTGTAATCCATGAAGATCAGGCGGTTTTTGTGTTTCTGGTACATTTTCACCACGTCGCTGCCACCGAGGTGCAGATGTCCGGTATCCGGAGAAAAATTGAATAGCTTCGGATCGGTGAGCTGCATGCACTTATCCACTTCCGCCGGACCTTCCACCATCTCGTCCAGATGATTGTGCACGCCGGCGCGGAATCCCATTTCGCCTGCCGCCTCGCCAATCAGGTTGAACCCCTTGCACATGTTACGAAAACCTGTATCCACGTCTTCACCGGGCTTCATGCGGCCCGGGGGAAACACCACCAGATGCTTGGCGCCGAACGTCTGCAGAAATTTCATTGCCTCGCGCGCATTGGCCACAACTTTCTTGTGCTGCGAGGCGTCATGCACCGGCCCACCGAAAGAAATAGTGGCCACGGAGAGGTTCCGTTTCGAAATTTCCGCCTCCAACTGCTGCGCGGTCATGCTGTACGTTTTCAGAATGCCCGGGTAGCCCGTCAGCCGGACTCCGATGAAGCCGGTGTCGCGCATCACATCCAGAATGTCCGTGAATGGACCCGGAGGATAATGCGACCACAGGCCCGCGCTGATAGCCCATTTGATGTTCTGGTTTGCTGGAAGCCGGTTGGCGGTGTAAGCCATGCCGGCCGCGAGGGAGGTGAGAAATGTTCGTCTTTTCATGTTGGTTATGAGGGGAAGGCGCGGCGTGCCAATTGATACTTCAGAAGCTTCCGCGGATCGACGGCGTAGCCCAGGCCCGGCGCCGACGGCAGATCGATGTATCCATTTCGGACTTGCAGGAACGGAGAAATAATATCGTCTTGAAACCAGCGCGCGCTGGCCTCGACATCCGTGGGGAAAACAAAGCCGTCGAGCGAGGCAAGCGCGGCGCCCTGCGCCTGCCCAATGCCCAATTCAGGCATGGTGCCTACCCACGCCTGCACGCCGTTGTCACGGCAGATCCGGAGCATCTTCAGGGCGTTGTGAAATCCACCTATCCGTTGAATTTTGAAGTTCGCAATGCGGAAGCTTTTAAG
>JANXXV010000986.1 GCA_025350445.1 Bryobacteraceae bacterium
GCTAATTCCTTAGAACATGCTACTGGGCACAAGGTGGGGCAGACACCTTGTCTGCGCGCCACCCCTCGGTCGCTCTCTTGCTCCCGTCGTCAACTCTTACGGGGGACAGGATACTAGCATCGCCGGTAGATTCTCACGAACCGCACTGGCCGCACTACTATCGGTAGCCGTGATGTCAGCGGCGATTGACGGGACCGTCACCAACAAGACAACAGGCAAGGTGCAGCCGGGCGCCACTGTGACGCTGATTAAGCTAGGCGGCGGCATGGAGACCGTGGCATCCGCCAAGTCCGATGCACAGGGCAAGTTCGCCATCGCGCAGGAATTGCAGGCCGGCACGCCGTATCTGGTGCAGACTCTCTATCAGGGCGTGACGTACAACAAAGCCATTCCTCCGGGCACTCCAGCCATTGGAATGGCCGTCGATGTTTACGATTCTTCCCCGAAGGGCGCCGATGCGAAAGTAGTCCAGCACATGGTGTTGTTTGAGCCAAGCGGCACCGACCTCAGCATCAACGAAACCATCATCTATAGCAACACCGGCAAGACCACGTTCGACGATCCGGCGAATGGCGCCTTCCGTTTCTACCTGCCTCCGGAGACCAAGGGCATGGTAAAGGTGCAGGTGGCCGGGCCGCAAGGCATGCCGATTGCGCGCGATGCGGTGAAGACCAAAGAGCCGAATGTGTACACGGTGAAGTATCCGGTGAAGCCGGGTGAGACGCGGTTCGATCTCGCTTACGGAATGCCGTCGGTCAGCCCGGGCGCCTTCGAGTTGAAGTTGATGCACGATGGCGACACAGTGCGCGTCGTTGCGCCGAAGGGCGTCACCTTGACCAGCGACAGTCTAAAGGACCTGGGTCCCGAACCGCGAACCCAAGCCACCATTTACCAAGTGGTGGGGAAGGACGTGAAGTTTCAGTACACCGGAACCGGATCGCTCCGCGCCGCCGCGGAAACGGCGCAGCAATCGGAAGATACCGGGCCGCCGATAGAGGACGCCAAGCCTCGCATCTACGGGCAACTGTATCCCATGGTGGGTCTGGCGGCGTTCATCCTGATACTCGGGTTGATCATGCTGTATCGCAGCGAACCGGACGCAAAGAAACAGGCATGAGCGCCATCACCGTAGACGGAGTCTGGAAGTTCTACGGCGACTACCCGGCAATCCGCAATATCTCCTTCACGGTAGAGCCGGGCGCCTGCATGGCGCTGCTGGGCCGTAACGGCGCCGGGAAGACCACGCTTTTGCGCATATTGGCGGGGCTCTCGCTTGCGGCCAAAGGCACGGTATCCATCCTGGGGCACGAGGTTCGCCAGCAGCAGGCGCGGCGGAAGATTGGCGTGCTTGGTCATGGGATCGGGATTTACGACGAGCTTTCCGCCATCGAAAATCTGAAACTGTTTGCCCGGATCTATGAAGTGCCGGATCCCCAAGGCACGGCCGAAATGTGGCTGGAGAAGACCGGCCTGGCGAACGTAGCCACCGGCATGGTGCGCGAGTTTTCCCGCGGCATGCGGCAACGGTTGGCCGTGGCCAGGGCCTTCCTTCACGATCCGGAAGTGCTGCTGCTGGACGAGCCGTTTACCGCACTCGACGACCGCGCGATCGCGGTGCTGCAAACGCTCTTACGCGAGGCGTTGCAGAACGGGAAGACCGTAATGATGTCCACGCACCAACTGCGCGAGGCGTTGGAACTGGCAACGCACGTGGGTTTGGTGAACCGCGGAAAGCTGGCGTACACCGGTGAGCGGACGCAGGAAATGCTGAGTGATCCGGGCTGGTTGTACCGAAATTACGGCGAGGCTTAGATTCGCCGCAGAGTGATTCCATCGAGAAGTCCCTACGGTGTCCAAACGCGTGATTTCCCAATTCTGAGGATCGACCTGTATGCGGATCTACTCCCTCAATGTGGGCCGTCCATGTATTCTGAGAGCCGTGTTCTAATAGTGTGATATCAAATGGCAAAGGCTTCCGACCGAACTTGGTTGGGTTCTCTTTCCCGCGATGTCAACGATTAATCTCTCCAATGCCGCTCATTCACGTGGGTTTTTCACAGCTAAAACGCTCTTTCAACCGATTGCGGGCGGAATCGCAAAAAGGCAATTTGCCCCACAATCATTTGCTTCTGTATTATGCGGCGGAATGCAGTCTGAAGGCTATCTTAGTCCGGAGCAACGGCGCAATGAGTACCGCTAGCTTAGCTGAGTTGACACATAGCTTCAGCACAATGCTACGGGATCTGAGAATTCCTCCGTCAGCAATTTCGCCACCACCCCGCTTTCGACTGCGAGGTGACCCCTCCAAGAGCTTCGAGTCCACGGTGGCGCATCAGGCATGGCGGTATGGCGCTGACCTTGATAGCAGCGACGAGGCTGATCTCGTGAAATGGCTGAACGATGTTTGCTCTTTTCTGGAGGCGCGCATTTGATACCGGCAGACATTCGACTATATACCTGGCTGGACGCTGAGGATGTGATCGCGCAAGCTGCTTCGGAAGAGAAATTGCCTCACTGGTTCATACGATCCCAGGCCTACTGGGAGGGTTTGACTCTGGAAGTTCGACGTGGCTTCCTCAAAGAAGCCGAAGCGTGGATCAAACAGCTACTTGAACCAAGAATCATAGAGGACGAAAATGGTCTCTCTCTCGTTCTTGAGGGCTTGCCGAATCTCCGAAGAATTCTGCCGGTTCGTATCGACGAGGTCGAAGCCGAACCAGCGCGCTCACAAGTTGCACCACAATTTACGAGACCGACGTTCATAACTCAAAAGTTACCCAACACAGCTTTGAGTCGACAGGAGACGAATCCTCCGGTGTTGGCATTTCACAGTTTCAAGGGCGGTGTCGGCAGAACAACGCAGGCAATTGCAATGAGTTTGGCAACTGCCGAATCGCGCCGAGTGATGCTGATTGACGCCGACTTTGAAGCTCCGGGTATCAGTTGGCTTCTCAAAGAACGCCTTCCGGATCCGCCAATCTCGTTCGCGGATATTTTGGCGATAGTGCATGGGGACACGAGCGAAGGCTGCAAGAATACTCTAGATCTGGTCTCAGACAGGCTACAAGGTTCTTCCTTTGACAACTGCGTTTTCGTTCCTGCGTTCCGATCTACGAGAAGTCTGCAAACATTAGATATCCGGCCCGAGCACGTTTGCATCGGCAAGGAAGATCCGTTTTTCTTGACAACTTTTATCTGCAATCTTGCTAAGCGTCTAGCTGTGGAACTCGTCGTTGTCGATTTGCGGGCAGGATTCTCTGAACTTGCAGCTGGTCTATTGCTTGATTCACGAGTGTATCGAGTGTTCGTGACGACTCTAGCAGGCCAATCTCTAGAAGGCACCCGGCTACTCATTGAGTATTTGGGAGAAAGGGCACCCTCAAGATCAGATTCCGATCCATATCCTGCAATCGTCCTTACACAGGTACCCGAAGCGTTTGAAGGCAGTATTATTGGAGCGAGGGTAGAAATTCTTCTTAGAGCTTGGCAGAAGTTTTTGCCACCTGATCAGCTCGCTGACGCTGAGCCGGTAGTTATCAGGCTCGGCTTTGATAAGGCATTGCAAGCCCTGCCAGCAGAATGGGCAGCCCTATCGGAAGCAATTAGAAAGTCTGAAGCGTATAGTGAATCTGCTGCTCTGAAGGAATGGCTCCCTCTCAGAGATTCGTCTCCGCCGCCGCCGGTTTTTCCGAGCGATGTTGGCGCGCTCAGGAGAAAACTGGCCGAGGATGCCGGGCGAAGAGTTTTCGCCGAGAAAGGTGCCGAGAATGATTTCTTAGATACGCCGTCTTTGCGCGCTTTGGCCGACGATCATCTCAGGACTGTCCCTATTACAATTGTGGTTGGAGCGAAGGGTGCTGGCAAAACCTTAACGTTTCGAGAACTCGCGCTACTTGGCAGGTGGGAACGATTTACGGAGAAGGTTGTAAAAAACAAAGGCAACTCGCAGACGCTCATAATACCTGTACTGTTGCCGAGCGAGCTTGATGCGAGCCTGTCGAGTCAAATTCGTGCAGTCTCAAAAACGACTGCTTCTGAACTCGGCAATGAGTCGCCGTCCTTACAAAGTGATGTTCGCGACTACTTACGCAAGTGCCTCGCAACCCTTTCTGATGAAAGTGAATGGCGAGATGCGTGGCTCGATGTAATCGCATGGTCAGCCGGGTATGCGACAGGCAAATCCGGAATAGGCAAGGATTTCATAACGCACGCCACTTCAACTGGGAAGAGGCAAATCGCTATTTTCGATGGGCTTGAGGATCTCTTTCAGACTGTTGCTAACGACCCGAAGATGCAGCGGGCTCTACGGGCGCTGGTTCAAGAAGTTCCGCAGTGGCTATCGCAGATTCCTAATCGGACAGTCGGAGTTATTGTTTTCATTCGGCGTGATCTCGTCGAATCGGCAGTACAGCAGAACAGTGCTCAGCTGTTAGACAGATATAAGCCTTACGCTTTGAATTGGAACCGTGCGGAAGCCCTGCGCCTGACGTACTGGCTTTTGTCAAGAGTGAAAGCTGTTCCGCCTGCTCCCCGGAACTTTACAAGACTTACAGAGGAAGAAATCGCCGAAATGCTGGTGCCGGTGTGGGGAAAGAAACTTGGACAGGACAATTCTCGAGAAGCTCGAACGGCCGTTTGGGTACTGGACGCGCTCTCCGATTTTAACGGTCAGATCCAAGCCCGAGATTTGGTGCGATTTGTCCATTTCGCAGCTGAACGATCTGAACAAGATACGAGGTGGCCGGATCGGATACTAACACCGACGGCTATTCGAGAATCCTTGCCCGCTTGCAGCCAGAATAAGGTTGAGGAAATAAGTAAGGAGAATTCTGTTCTCCGCGAAGTTTTCTTAAAGATCAAAAAAATTCCAGCCGGCGAGCGGAAAGTGCCGTTTGAGCCTGGACTTGGCGGGATTACCTTTGACGATCTTGTGGCCTTGGAGCGCAATGGAGTCGTAATGCGACAGACCGATCTCTATTGGGTGGCCGAGATCTATCTACATGGATTGGGATTCAGCTATTCCAACCCAGGCCGACGTCGTGTGATGTCCTCCCGGCGCTAGAGGCGTTGCTTGCATAGCGCACGATTGATCAGCACAAGTCCGGTCGTTGCGCACGAGTCGAGGAATTCGGGCCACATTGACAGATCCTAGCCAATCAGCGGCTCCCCATCCCGATGCACCGGGCTGGTCGCGCTCGCTTCCTTCTTCTTGTACCACTCCACCTTCGAACCAATTTCACCCTTCTTCGTCCGCTCCAGCAGCGTGCTGATCTCCAGCTTCGACATCGGCTTGAACGTCTTGCAAGCCAGCACATTCTCTTCCAGTTGCTCCACGGTCTCCACGCCAGAGACAACCGTGTCTATATCCTGGCTCCAGGCAAACCGCAGGCACTCGGGGATAGTTGCGATCCCCTTCTGGCGAATCGGTCCCATCGCGTTGGTCTTCATCGCCAGCAGTCCCAGGCCCTTCTTGCGAATATTCGGCAGCACCGAACCGATGAAGCTCAGGTAGTGCGGGTCAATCAGGTTCACCGGATGTTGCACCGTCTCCCATCCGTCGTAGCCGTCGAGTAAACGTTGATGCACACTCGGGTCGGCATGTCCGCTGAAGCCGATGTGCCGCGCCTTGCCGTCTTTCTTCGCGTTCACAAACGCCTCCAGCGATCCGCCAGGCCCAAAAATCTTGTCCACCTCGGCATGGGTGGTCACTTCATGGCAAACCCACAGATCCAGATAATCCGTCTTCATCCGCGCGAGCGTTTCTTCCAGTTGCCCCATCGCGCCGTCGCGCGTGCGCAGGTGCGCCTTCGACATCAGCAGCACCTTCTGCCGCCGGCCGCCCTGCAGCGCGACGCCGTAAGTTTTGTCACTTTCGCCGTCGTGATATTTGTGCGCGCTGTCAAACATGGTGACGCCCAAGTCCATCGCGCGATGGATGATCTTGACGCCGCCCTCTTCGCCGCGGACGCGCATGTGATATCCGCCCAGGGTGAATCGGGAAACCGCAAGCCCGCTCTTGCCAAGCGTGGTCATCGGCATCGGCGCGTCAGCCAACGAAGTGAGAGTAGTGCTCATCGCCGCCGCGGATACTTGCAGAAAGGTTCGTCGTCTCATGTGGGAAGCGTCTCCGTGTTGTATTCGTAAATAGCTTGCCTCAATCTATCATCCCGGAATGGCTCGTTGCCAGGCCATTGCAGTGCGCCAAGGAAATCGAAGTGGGTCACGGTCCAGAATGACGAGGGGCGCGTGCCCGCAAGATTGGCGGGCCGGCGTAGAAATTCCAGAAAGCCGAGATAGTATTGCTCCCGCGCGTCCATCGCCCCGAGCAAGGTTGCCGGATCGGAATGATACGGCCGCGAGACGTCCGCCGAGCCAAGTCCGAATTCGCCAATCGCGAATGCCGGACCAGCGGGCAGCTTCCCCGCCAGTTCTGACGCGCGCTTACGAAACTCTGACGCGAATTGAACCAGCCCAGGTCCGCGAACCGCAGGATAGAAACTGAAAGCCACGTAGTCAAGTTGCGCCAAGTACAGGCTCAGCGCGCGCACCATTGCCCGATACTCGCTGCGTCCGGCCGTTGGTAGTCCGCGGCGCAGTCGAACGGCACTCAGCGCATCGCGCACCGGGCTGTTCGGCTCCAGCGAATCGTGGTTGATCTTGTGTCCCACGGCAACCGCGCCTTTGACGATCAGCTTCGCCCAATCGGCGGAGAACTCCACCAGCGACACGTCCAGTTCGGAACCCAGCGTGAATTCGAGAAGAGTGGCCGGCTTGGCAGCGGCACGCACCATCGCCAGCAGCGGCTGAACGATCTCATCGGCGTACTGCCCCACCGGCGAGAAGTACATCCGCCTGCGCCACTCATAAGGTCCGCCGGTCAGCGTTGTTTCAAAATCGAGATGCGGCTCCATCCTGATATGGAAGCCCAACTCCGCCGCATAGTGCACAGCCTCGGCAAGCTGCGCGGGCGCCGGTCCCCGCGAGACATCAATGCGCATCGGATTTCGGTCATACACCAGGTAGGTCGGCGTGAAAGTAACCCAGCGAAAGCCGAGCGACTTCAAATCGTCCAGCCACGCCCGGTGATTGGCGTAACCTTCGGCATTCCAGGCGGGCAGCGAATACGATAAAGGCGGGTTCATTTAATTCCGGGAGGGCGGGCGCCCCGCCGGCGCGGAGGCCCCTGCCTCCGCTCCTGAAAGCTGGACTGGGTCAAATAGTTGCACATTTGATTTGAATAGTCCCATCGCGATTCAGCCGCAGTGTCCGGTCGCGCCACACCACATCGCGGCCCCAAGCACCCGCCACCCAGACACCAAAGCCCCACAGATCGCGGAACGGAATCAAAAACCAGTATCGCGCGGTGATAGGGCAGCGCATCAAGCCCACGCCGGCGATCAGTCCCATCGCCAAGCGTACAGACACCAAAACGGCCGCCGTCCACCACCATCCGCACACCAGCGCCGCGAAAGCCCAAAGACTCGCGTTTGCTATCGGCAGTCCAATGTATCCGCCACCCCGTGACACCCTGATCGTCCGCGCCCACCGCAGTTGGTGCCGCCAGACTTCGCCCCAGGAATCGGCCGACAAGAACGTCTCCACCACTACTTTCGACAATTCCACCTTCAGTCCGAGCCCGCTGATCCGTTTCCCCAATTGGTAGTCGTCGGCGATGTAGTCCGCGATTGCCGCAAAGCCGCCAATCTTTTCCAACTGCGATTTGCGGAACGCCAGCGTCGAGCCAAGTCCGAATTCATTCACGCCGAACAGCGGGGCCACCAGCACGCTGGGTGCGAAGTCGGTGGCGATTCCGATGGCCTCAAAGCGTCCCGGCCAATGGGCGGCGGACGCCCGATACAAACACGTCACCATCCCGATGCGCTCGTCGTTCAATGGCGCCAGCACGTGACGCAAATAATTCGGCTCCACCACAATGTCGCTATCGTTCACCACCCGCAGCGGATACCTGGCGTGCCGCTCCAGATCAGCCAGCACCGCTACTTTCCCATTCGGCGCAGCGCCGGTGCTGTGGATTAATTGCAGCGAAACGTCTGGAAAATCCGCCTGCAGCCGCTCAATTTCCCGGACCGCCGGATCATTTAGGTCGGCGACACCAAAGAGGATCTCAAACTGTGGATAGTCCTGTTCGGCATGCGACCGGATGGCCTGATAGAACTGCGGATCGAGCCCGCGCACTGGCTTCAAGATCGAAACTCCCGGCATCGGCCCAGCCGCCGCCACCCCCCCGCGCATCTGCTTTAGGGCAGCGGCAATCGCCAGAAGTTGATAGATACCGGCAGCGGCCGCAACCGCGCCGAACAGGATGCCGGTCACACCGCCAGCAACAGCACGCCACCTGCCACCAGCAGCGCACCGGCCCATCGAAGATGAGTGATCTGCTCTCTCAGAATCAGCTTCGCCAGCACCGTTTCCACCACGTAACTGGCCGCGGTGGCGGGCACCGCGAAGCTCAAATCGGCGATAGACAGCAGCAGCATGAAAGAGAAGAACGACACAGCCATGAAAAACACGGCGTACAGCAGCAACGGACGCTTCCCGAGTTCCACAATCTTCGCCCAGATCCCCTGCGGCGCGAAGTCTTCAATCGGGCCGTGGCGTTTCATCTCCAGGCTTTGCAAAATGTCGCCGGCGGTGGTTGCCGCCACAATCAAGCCCACCAGCAGCCACTGTGTCATACCGGTTGCTTTACAGTACGCGCCGGAGTGAAGCTCACCAGCGCCATGCCCGCCATAATAAGCAGCGTTCCAGCCCAGCGTTGCGGGGAAATGTTTTCATCCAGGAAGAACTTCCCCATCATCGCGGAAATCACGTAGCCGATGGAAGTGATGGGCAGCACGAAGCTCAGATCCGCCCAACTCATCAGCGCCATCCGTGAAAGCATCCACAGAATCAGCAGCGCAACGCCAAGCAAAACCATCGGGCTGAAGAATGCGCGAATATAGGGCATAACGCCGTTGGAAACCGCCGCCATCGTTTGCGCCTTCATCCCCAGGCTCAGCGCGAAATTACCCAGCACATTGCTCAGAATGACAACTAGAGTGAGGATGCGCGTCTTCAACGGCATCCGGTTCATGGCCTGGCCGAATCCTGCGCGCTCGCCGCCAGCAGGTTCGCTTCCTTCTGATCCGCCACAAACTTCTTGCGCTTCGAGCGCAGGGCAAGATATTCGCGCGCTTCTTTGTAAAGCCGCCTGGTATCGCCATTGGCGACCGCTTTGCTGACGATGCGCCACGCCGCCTTCGGGCGGAAGTAGTATTCGCCGTAAAACTTCTCTACCCACTCCACCAGCTCGCCGCGATTCAGACCCGGATAGATGATGTTCGGCAACTGGTGCCCGCTCTCATCGGTCATCATGTCGATGGTGATCAGGTCGTTCTTCGTCACGTAATCGAAGAACTCGGTCCCGGGGTAGGGATGGGCGATCGAAACCTGAATCGTCTCCACATCGATCTTCTTGGCAAAGTCGATGGTGTGGCGCAGACTCTCGCGCGATTCGCCAGGCAGCCCAACAATGAAATCGCCATGCACCACCAGCCCCAGCTTCTTGGTATTCGCCGTGAAGCGCTCCGCCATGTCGATGGTGGCGCCCTTCTTGATATTCTTCAGAATCTGCTGGTCGCCCGATTCATAGCCGACAATCAACAAGCGGCATCCGGCATCTTTCATCGCCTTCAACGTGTCGTAATCGGTGGTGACGCGCGAGGTGCAGCTCCAGGTAAAGTTCAGCGGCTTCAGCTTGCTGCACAGTTCAATGGTGCGCGCCTTCTGATAGTTGAAGGTATCGTCGTCGAAGAAAATTTCCTTTAAGCCCGGGAAATTCTCCAAGACATACTTGCACTCATTGGCGATGTCGGTGGAGGACCGCAATCTCCAGCGATGCCCCGAATGCGTCTGCGGCCACAGGCAAAACGTACACATGGCCGGACAGCCCCGCGAGGTATAGAACGAAAGAAACGGATTCAGCAGGAACGGTACGTTATACTTCCGGAAATCCAGATCCCGCTTATAGACCTTCGTCACCCAGGGCAGCTCATCCAGATTTTCAATAAACCCGCCTTCCGGATTGTGCACGATGCCGCCATTCTTGCGGAAGCTGACCCCCGGCAGTTCTTCCAGCGGCGTGCCTTTGGCGTAGGCCGCAATCTGGTGATCGAACTCGCGGCGAACCACGAAATCGATGGCTGTCTCCGCCAGTGCTTTCTCCGGTTCCACCGTCACCGGGGGGCCAACGAACGCCACCTTCAATTTCGGATTCACGTCCTTCATCATCGAGGCGATTTTCACGTCCACATGAAAACCGGGCGTCGAAGTGAAGAGCACTAAGAACTCAAAATCGCTCGCCATCGCCACCGTCTGTTCAATGGAGATCTTGTGCGGCGGCGCATCCACTACCTTGCTGTCCGGCAACATTCCCGCCGGGTAGCAAAGCCAAACCGGATACCAATACGATTCGATTTCACGCGATGCCGGCCAGCGCGAGCTCGCGCCTCCGTCGAAGCCTTCAAATGAAGGAGGATTTAGGAAAAGAGTTCTCATGAAACTATTTTGAGCTTACGCCTAGTGAACGGCTAAATACAACTAATCCTTGGGGAAAGTGGCAAATGCACGGTTGAACGGCTACGGGCGGCATCTTATTGCGTCGCTCGCGCTTCTTCCACCGGTTCGTCAGGATCGAGCTTTTTCAGGTTCGTAAAATCGATGCTGATATCCGCACGCCCTACGATGCGCGTATCCACTTTGCTTTCGATGTGTTTCGGAATCGCAACTCCGTCCTGAATCTCATAATCGCGGACAAACTCTACCTTCTTTAGAAACACGGACGGGTTCTTGACAAACTCGCCCTCTTCCTTGATCGGCATGTAAGTCTTCGCATCCAGCCAAAGCTCGCCCTTGAACAGGCCGACGCTCTTCCTCCGCGGTTTCAAATCGAAAAAGTAGATCTTCTTGCCGCCCTGCTCCATGAATCCTTTGTACTTGAAGCGGTAATTGGCCGGAGTGATGGCGTATTGAGAAGTGTCTCTCTGCGTTTCAGTTTCGGCCGAAAGATAGCGCGCAATCACGTCGCGTTTCACCGTGTCGTCCCCGCTGAAGCCCAGCATTTTATAGCTGATCTTGCCCAGCCGGGAAATAACACGTAGCGCGCTCATCTTGCCTGTCTTGTGCAGCTTAGGAAGATCCGCGCTAATCTGCACTTCCATCTGCATGCCTCGCAGTGTTTCCTGCTGCAGGTGGGAAGAAGTAAGGTACTTCTCCACAATATCGGCACCGGGATCGGACTTCTTTTCCGGCTCGGCCTGCAACCCAACCACCACGGTCGTCAGTACCAGAACGATGATCGCGACTGATCGCAAATTAAAACTCCTCAATGATCTAACTAGGATATCATAGACGGCTATGAGTCTATGCCCGGTCGGCACCCGCGGAGAATCACATCTTCTTGTGACGACGGATGTCGCCGTTTCGTTCCTCGGATTAGAGGAAGCCCGCGTGCTTGGCACTCCCTGGATGATCCTTCATATGGAAATCACAGCCAGAAACACCGTGCTGCCGTTCCTATTGGATGGACAGGACACCGTGGGGACTCAGGTTAATATCAAACATTTAGCCGCTACGCCCTTAGGGATGCAGGTGCGGTTCTCGGCCGAGGTGCTTTCGCTGGAAGGGCAGCGCGTCTTGTTCAAAGTGGAAGCCTTCGATGAGAAGGAGAAAATCGGCGAAGGTACCCACGAACGCTTCATCGTCGACGTGGCTCGTTTTGCAACCCGGCTCCAGGCCAAAAAGCAAAAGATCTAACTCATGAGATCTGACACATGACTGACACAATCACCAGGCGGACTTTCCTCGCCGCAACCGCTGTGCCCCTACTTGCCGCGCCCGGCGAGCCGATCATCGACATTCACCAGCACACCAACTATGCCGGACGCAGCGACGAGGAGCTAATCCAGCATCAGCGCGACTTAGGAATCTCGCGCACCGTCCTGCTCCCCGCAGGCTCAAAGTACGGCTTGGCGGCAGGGTGCGGCGGCAATGACACGGTGCTGGCCATCGCCCGCAAGCTTCCCAGGGAATTCGTCTTCTTCGCCAACGAACTGCCCGATATTCCGGAGGCCAAGACCGTTCTCGAAAAATATCTGAAGCTCGGCGCGATTGGCATCGGCGAGCAGAAGTTTCCTGTGGAGGCCGATTCGAAGGCTATCGACCTGATCGCGAACATCGCGCGTCATCACAACGTACCGGTCCTGCTGCACTTCCAATATCAGACGTACAACCTGGGCTACGAAAATTTCCACAAAATCCTGGAGCGCCACTCGAAGGTGAACTTCATTGGCCATGCGCAGACCTTTTGGGGCAACATCGACAAGAACCTCAACCAGGCGGATCTGTATCCGAAGACGAAGGTCACTCTCGGCGGCTGGACCGACCGCTGGCTTTCGGATTATCCGAATCTGTTCGCGGATATGTCGGCCGGCTCCGGCCTGAACGCGCTGCTGCGGGACGAGGACCATGCGCGCGAATTCCTCAAGCGGCACCAGGACAAGTTGATGTACGGCAGCGATTGCGACGACCGGAAAGTGGGCACCGAGCGTTGCAGCGGCGTGAAACAAATTGTGGCCATCCGGAGACTGGCGCCGGACAAAGAAGTGGAGCGAAAGATTTTGTACGGCAACGCGGCTCGCGTGCTGAAGATGTAGTTAGCGGAACTCGATGCGATCCGGGGCTGTTCCTACTTTCTGCACGATCCGCAGTTTATAAGTAGGCCGGTCGTGAATAAATATGTTTGCGTTGCGCATTGCCGCGCTGGCCACCGTCTTCCAATCCTCACCCAGTTGACCCTCCAACGCGCTGTCGACGATCAAGACATCCGCGGCTTTGCAGCCAGACGCTAACGCCGGCGTGCGGCCATTGAACACGCGGACCGTATGGCCAACGTAGGCCATCCCGATCAGCAAACCGAAGAACGGAATTGCTTGTCCAACCGCGCGAACGACATCTGGCCCACCCACCGCTACCGGCTTTTTCTGCCCGCTAACGATCTCGGTATTGCCGATGGCTGAGACGTTTCGCTTGATGGTCGAAGGCACAATGGACTCGATCTGCGCGATGTTCTCCGCGGCCATGGACCCGGCAGCCGGGCACGGCAGAACCAGGAAGCTACCGTCCGGTTGAACCAGAAGCACGAAGCGTTTATCGTTGGAAGGGTCCGTTCCCATTTTACGTTCTCTTCTGACTCTCCAAAAAGTAATGACATGCCCGCGAAGCGCCGCGACAAATCTTTGGAAAGTAAGGTCCTCGGCGGGCTGACTGATTTCGGTCGGATTCCCGTTGGTCGTCAAGAGTAGGCAAGCCGCAGTGTAAACATTCTCCCGAACTAACCGGCGGATAAGAATCTCATAGCGCTGGCTGTACGATATGCCCGTGTAAACTTGCTTCCCATTTCTTTCCACGGCTTCGCCCTTAAAGACCGGATCGACGTCAAAGTAGGGCTTCTTGTTTCGAACTGGCTTCTTGACCTGAGAGCAGTCGGAAAGAAGAAAGAAGTAGCCGAGGAAAGGTCTCGGCGCCGTTCCAAATCGGCCTTCCCGGTATGCAGTCCAAAGACAAGTAGCGCTGCCAATGGCCTCTTCCGATCGATTGTTGAAATTATTGCCGAATGAAGGCTCCACTTGGCTCTTGAATTCCATGGCAAGCACAAGTTGCTGGTCGGAGATGACGATCAAATCCCATTTCTTCTCCGCTCGATAGTAACCGGGAAGTTCGAGCGAAGTTCTGCTCCTGACATCAGGCTTCTTCAGGCCAGCTTCGCAAAGAATGTCGGTGACCAACACTTCAAGGGCACCCATCTGGGTCCCGCCTGTCACCGCACCTCGGGTGCCCGCATCAATTTTTCCGCGCTCCAACTGCTTCTGGGAATTCTTCCGGCGAGCTGTCCAGTAGCTCTGGACAGCGTCCTGAAGACGCCGCTCAATGGTCAACTGTGCTCTCCATCTCGCATCGGCTGATATTGTATATTTCTAGAGCGACCTCGGTGGCGGGATCTTTGCTCCTGTCACGAAATGCTTTCACGAGATTGCGCTTTTGTTCCCCGCTGATGGAACCAGGCGATGGAACGCGGATGCGGCGCAGGTACTGCGCCTGGAAGCGCAAATAACCCCCGCGCATACGAACACCGTAGCACTCAATAAAGAATTGACCAACGAAAGAAAGGAGAATTCCACCCAAGACTTCGAGGTCCCACTCGTCAGAGGAAACAACGTAAAGATTGTGATGCGGGTAGGTACTGCCGGGATCAAGAACCGGGTTAAACTCGTCCTTGATGTCTGGGATGTAGAGCTTCGGCTTGGCCGTCAATGCATGGGTTACCCGGTCGATTGTACGATACCAGCCGTGAGGATTCTTCTTCGCCGTATTTCGCTTCCGCACCAATTCTTCGTGGCCTTCGAAATAGGCCCGAAGCCGGGGGTACTTCGAAAGATCTACTAAACCCTCGCCATTCCATGGGTCGACCAAATAGTGACCCGACCATTGCATGTGACCAGTCAGCGTGTCTCTCGCAAGGGCCAATGGAACCAGCCGCTCTGGCTCAACAAGGTTCGAGTCTTTAGTAATAAAAACGCTGTCGAGACCGGTCGCAACACCTATTCCCACTTTCGTCTTTTCGTCTTCCGTCTCCAAAACTGCAAAAGTCTGTTCGAGACGCCGAAGAAGCTTCATGCGGGCAGGGGAGCCGCAAGGCCACGGGTCAGTTCCTGAAAACCAACCCTTCACCATGGCGGCAGTAAGCCCCGGCGCCACTGCGTTCACCCCTGCGCGTGCAGTTGTTAGAACATCCGCCAGCGCGGCCGCTCCGGCTGATTCCGCCACTTGGCCTGCCTGGGCGACAACGGCATTTCCTTGACGCCCGCGCCGGATAACCGTTATGGCAGGATAAGCGCTAACATCGTCGTCGAACGCATCGGCGCGATGCATTTCAACGATAGCTTCCACCGCGAAGCTCGATGTGACCAGGCCTCGAAGTTCGGCTCCATACTGGTTGAGCATCCATCTATCGGCACAGATAAACGCACAGACTCCCTCGTCCTTGAGGCCTCTCAGTGCTGCCTCGTAAAAAGCTACATAGATGTCGGCCCGGCCGCGCATAGTCGGATAGGACGCGCGGTAGATGCCAGCAACTTCTTCCGGAATATCCTCGAGCCGCACGTACGGTGGGTTTCCAATCACGAAATCCGCTAACGGAAGAGCGAATGCCTCGAAGAGATAATCGCCAGTCCGGATCCAAGAGCAAGTCAAGTCCTCCGCCAGATCCGAAGGGATGTCCATTTTCCGCAGCGTGGCGAGCACGGCTTCTTTGGCGGTAGCAGCGCTCTCTTCGTCCAATTCGAATGCCAGCAGCGATTTCTTGCAGTCCGAGAGTGGCCGTTCCATCCTCCGGCAGGAACTTACGAGACGTTCCGCCATCCGAATAAGAAACGCGCCCTCGCCTGCAGCGGGCTCGACCGCCAGTCTGTCGACGAGATTTAGATCAGCGCGATATCCAGCTAAATCCAGAAGGAGTTCAACCACCCATGGCTTCGTATAGATAACACCTTTGCGTTCCAGCGATTCAGCCGCCTGAGGTTGCACGGGCGCAAACAGGAAGGATTGACCGGGTGTCGGCCGATGGGTACTCAGATTTTTCATTATTCTACTTGCGGCGGAGGTCTCACGACTTCGAATGCCCAATTCAAACGGTAGCAAAATGGTGGCGACTACTCCAACCCTACCCAAGCTTCTTCAACTCCCCCGCCGCCAACCCGCTCCACTTCCGCATCAGCCCGCGCCGGTAAGGCGGCAATGTCCGCACCGCTTCCACCGCGCGCCCAAACAGCTCCTTCGCCTCTGCCGCCCGATTCAGCCGCACGAGCGTTGCGCCCAGCAAATACAGTCCCTCCGGATCATACTCCCGCCGTTCCACAAATTTCGCCAGACACTTTTCCGCCTGCTCCACTCTTCCCGCCTGCAAATGAATCGCGCCAATCTCGCGCCACACTTCGCTGAAGGCGTGCTTGTCGTTCTGACGCACCGCCGTCTCACAAAACGCCATCGCCTCGTCAAGCCGGCCCTGGTCGCGGGCCATCCGCCCCAGCTGAAACTGCGCGTCGGTCTCCGTCGGATCAATGGCAATCGCGCGCCGGAATTCCTCCGCCGCCTGCGTGGTCTGTCGCCGTTGCTGATAAATCAACCCCAGCTGACAATGCGGTTCGGCATCGTGTGGGTTCACCGCAGCCGCCTCCAATTGCCGCCGGAAATTGGCGCGGCTGCGGAACCCCGCGCTAAGATCGCCCCAACTTCGCTGCGCATTGCCGCCGAACATTCTATAGGCCCAGAAGAGCGCGAACGGCGAGCCGAGGAAGCCAAGCGCCGGACCGAACACTTGGGACAGGAAGAACCCGCCAACCAGCGCCATCAAGCCAGCCACCGCGATCACGAATCCTTTCCGCAGGTCGGCCCCGAAAAGGGTTCGCGCCGCGCACGCCACGAAAAATGCAAACAGCACCTTGGCGGCCAGCCACGGTCCGAACACCACCGGGCTATAAGGCATCGGCGGCAGCGCCACCCCAAAGATGGCCAGCGGCAGATGCGCCGCCACCCAAGCCATCAGCGTGCAGGTTGCCATGCCGCCATAGTCGCGGTACAGCACCACGCCGACCCCACCCAGCGGTTCCACGGCGCACGCCATCACAATCGCCGCCGGCACAAACACCACCATCAATCCCAACAGCGAGGTGAATACGGAGAAGTTGTTCGCGGCGAGCAGTCTCAAGACCAAAATGCCGGGAGCAACGGCTTGCGGTGTGGCTTCTTCCGCGACCGGCGCGGTGTGCACCGGCGCCAACTCCCGAATCGCGTCCTGTTCCCTGGTCACCAACGTATACTGCAGCACCGCGGAAAGCAGCACCACCAGCACCGCGCCAAACACCCAGTTCCCCTCGTCCAGCAACGCGCTCATTGACGAGAACGGGCGCCAGTACATGCCAGCCAGTAATTTCAACTGTCCAATCATGCAAAAGCAAGGCAGCGCTTCACGTTTTCTTCTTCCACCTGCAACTGCGCCGCATGATCCAGGCCGCTGATCACCGGCAATCTCTGCTGCTTCCCGCGCACCATCCGCAGTGTCCTCGCCAGGTATATCCCCTTCCTGTCTGGAAACGTCGTCCAGTATTTATCGGTCAAACACGGCACCCGCAGCGGATCGCGAGTGATCATCTCCAGCAGCAGATTCGTCTTCGGACGCGCGTTCTGAATTGTGCTGATCACACGCTTTATATCCAGCATACCCGTTCCCATCGCCATCTCAGACAGCAGAAATCCGTCAGGCGCTTCGTCCACCGCCATGTCTTTCAAATGCGTGGTAACCGCATACGGCGCCAGGCGTTCAATAAACTCCATCGGGTCGTCCAACAGCGAGATGTTGTTCCCCGCATCCAGGCAGCAGCCAAAGTAATCGCCCGCATACTTCTTCATGATTTCCAGATGCTCATCCATCGTCCAGTCCTTGTGATTTTCCAAACCCATGGGCATCTTCATCTTCTCGACAATCGGGACTGCACGCGCAATCGATGCCTTCGAATCCGCCACAAACCTCTTCCAATCCTCCAGCGTGCCGAACGTCTCATAACGCCGCCCGCCCAGGCATCCGGTGCGGATCGCCACCGCGCCCACATCCTTCGCCGCTTGCACGTAATGTTCAAACTCGCTGCTGTCGGTCTTGGGCATAGGCGCCATCACTTCCACGTACATGCCAAGCTGCTCGGCCCGACCGCGCACCTTCTTCAAATACGCCGGATCGGTGGACGAAAGCGCCGCCTGAATCCCCGGTGCGCCCAGCCCGTTGCAATGCTCCAGAAACTCAAACGTATCCCGGAAGCGGCGCACGGACATATAGCTCGTAGTCGCGATCCCCAGCTTCGAGCGGGGCATTGCCACGGCCGTC
>JANXXV010001033.1 GCA_025350445.1 Bryobacteraceae bacterium
CTGCTCGACCATGCGGTCGAACAGGCCCCGGACGTGGTGCACCAGCGCGTCGAGCTCGACACCCACCCAATCGCACCGAACCGAAGTACAGAGGTTCGCGTATATTAGGAGTATTGGAGTCTAGATGCGCCTCATAGCCCTAACTGTCTGCGCGATCGCCACCGCCGCTCCGCAAGTCACGTTTCACAAGGACGTTCTTCCGCTACTCCAGAAGAACTGCCAATCCTGTCACCGTCCCGGCGAAGCAGCGCCCATGTCCTTCATTACCTACAAGGACACCCGGCCCTGGGCCAAAGCCATTCGTACCGCCGTTTTGTCGAAGAAAATGCCGCCGTGGTTCGCCGATCCGCACACCGGCAAGTTCTCCAACGACCGCTCGCTCGCCCAAGCCGACATTGACACCCTCACGCAATGGGCTGACACCGGCGCCGCCGAAGGCAACCCGAAGCTAGCCCCAGCGCCCGTGGCCTTCGTCGACGGCTGGAACATTGGCAAGCCCGACGTCGTCCTCGAAATGCCCGTGGACTACGAAGTTCCCGCCACTGGAACCATCGAATACACATACTTCCAGTTGCCCACCGGCTTCACCGAAGACAAGTGGATCCAGATGGTCGAAGCCCGTCCCGGTAACCGCGCCGTTGTTCACCACTTGATCGCATTTATACGTGAACCGGGTTCGAACTGGCTGCCTGGCATCAAACCCGGCGAAGCCTACATACCGAAGAAAGGAGGCAACAATGGCAACAGCGGCAACTGGCTGGTGGGATTCGCACCAGGCACCCGCCCAACCATGCTGGAACCCGGTCGCGCCATCCTCGTCAAGGCCGGCTCCGACGTCGTCTTCCAGATGCACTACACAACCAACGGGACTGCGGCGGTAGACCGCACCAGGATCGGCTTCACCTTCGCCAAACAGCCGCCTTCCGAGCGTGTCACCATGCTGGCTTCAACCAATAATAAGTTTGTCATTCCGGCAGGGGACCCCGGCTATCGCGTCGATTCCGCTTTCACCATCCAGGAAGACGCGATTCTCACTTCCCTAATCCCGCACATGCACCTTCGCGGTAAAGATTTCCAGTTCCGCGCCATCTATCCAACCGGCGAAACCCAAGAGCTTCTCAACGTTCCGAATTACGACTTCAACTGGCAACTCGCCTACGAACCGGCGAAGCCGATTCTGCTGCCCAAGGGCACGCGCATCGAATGCACCGCGCACTTCGATAACTCGGCCAATAACCCTGCTAACCCCGATCCCAAATCGGAAGTCCGCTACGGCGATCAGAGTTGGGAGGAGATGATGTTCGGGTTCTTCACCGTGGCTCATGACGTCAAAATCGACCCGAGGGATTTGATGCGGGCTAAGAAGAAAACCACGGGAGACGATTAGCGTGAAGTTCAAAATTCTGGCATCCGTTATAACGATCACGGCGGCGATGGCGGCGCCTCCGGCAAAGGTGACTTCCAGCGTCAGCTTTAATAAAGACGTTCTGTCGATAATCCAGAATCGCTGCCAGGGCTGTCATCGCCCGGGCGAAATCGGCCCCATGCCGTTCCTCACTTATAAAGAAACGCGCCCCTGGGCCAAGGCGATCCGCGAAGCCGTTAACTCCGCGAAAATGCCGCCATGGTTCGCCGATCCGAAATATGGCCACTTTGCCAACGACCGATCCATGTCGAAGCAGGAGATCGATACCATCTCCGCCTGGGTAGATTCCGGCGCACCGGAAGGGAAATCCAAAGACCGCCCCGCCGCCCGCGAATTCATCGACGGTTGGGCCATGGACAAACCGGACGCCGTTTTCCAGATCCCCGCCGCGTTCCCGGTCCCGGCAACCGGTACCGTGGAATACCAGTACATCGTCGTCCCCACCAACTTGACTGAAGACAAGTGGGTGCGGATGACGGAGGCGCGCCCCACCAACCGCGCTGTAGTTCATCACGTGGTCGTCTACATCCGCGATCCCAACTCGAAGTGGCTGCGAGGCGAGGCGACGCCGGGGGTTCCCTTCGTGCCGCCCACCAAGACCGCCGATGGCAAACCACGCAACGATATCGGCGGTGGAGGCAGTGACATCCTCACCATCTATACGCCCGGCAATTCACCCGATGTCTGGCATCCGGGTCTGGCAAAGCTGATTAAAGCGGGCTCCGACCTGGTGTTCCAGCTACACTACACCGCGAACGGAAAAGCGGGTGAAGACCAATCCCGGGTCGGGGTAGTGTTCGCAAAAGAACCGCCCGCCGAACGCGTCATGACCATTGGCCTCGGAACCGACAAGTTCGCCATTCCGCCCGGCGATCCGAACTACCGCGTGCCTTTTACCGTCACGCTACCCAACAGCAGCACGCTGCTCAGCTTCTTCCCGCACATGCACCTCCGCGGCAAGGCTTTTGAGTACAAGGTCACTCAACCAGGCGCCGAACAGGATACGCTGCTCAAGATCG
>JANXXV010001043.1 GCA_025350445.1 Bryobacteraceae bacterium
GGCCCAAGCGCTTCCACTTCTGCCTGAGATGGCACCCGATTCAGCACACCCAGGTGAGCAACCGTTAAACCATTGTAGTCAAAAACATAGTCCAGCCGTCGTAAACCATGGAGTAACTTTCGGTGTCGTAAGGCCTGGGGCCGCCGGTTTTTGGAGTAAGCGCCTTTTCAGAGAAGGCCGGCTGATGGGTCCAGCCGTAGCGTTCCGCAATCGGCCTTAGCTTGGCGGGATCCGCGCTTCCAGCCTCCTTGGCGGCGGCCATTAGCGGCAGCAGGCTCTGGCCCTGAATGTTCTTGGGAGGCGGCAAATGGCTGAGATCCAGTAGTGTCGGCATGATATCGATGTTCTGAGTGGTCTGGTCGATCACAACTCCGGCGGGAAGGAACCCTGGGCCGTAGAACATCAACGGCACTCCGGTCAGTTCTCCGTATACCGTCTGGCCATGCCACATGTGGCCGTGCTCTTGAAATTCTTCGCCGTGGTCTCCAGTAAGAGCAATTACCGTCTTATCCGCAAGCCCGAGTCCCTTCAGCCGCTCCACCAGCCGCGCCACTTCCGTATCTAGCCCTCGTATCGATCCGTCATACAAGTCGATGAATCGCGACATCACTTCTTCCTGATCGACGCCTGAGGCGCGCAACTCCGCGAGCGATGGCATCATCCGGCTCCGGTCGCCTGGATCCTTGATGAACTTCTTCAACTTCTCCAGGTCCTTCATATGTTGCTCCCGCTTCTCCGCGTTTGCCCAGAGCGTGTCGTAGGGGCGGCGCGGCTCGTAGGGCGGATGAGCGTCGAAAACATGCAGCACTACGAAGAAATGTTCGTCGCGGTGGTGATCGAGCCAGTCACTGAGACGGTCGACGTACGTCCGCGCGGTCTTCGATCCCGCTTCGGTAATCGAACTGCGTTCGTGAAACTCTTCATAGCCCTTGTGCAGGTTGGTGAGTTTTCCATGGAACGGGACCGACGAATAGGCCACCGTGGCGTACCCGGCCTCGCGGAAAACTTCGGCCATGGTGGTGGCGGCCAGCGGCAACTGGTCTTGCATTTCCTTGACGCGGTTTGTGCTCGAATAGAGCGAGGTCATAATCGTCGGAAAGGAAACCTTTGTCCAAGTCGCTTGCGAGACGTTGTCGCTGAAACGCGCGCCTTGCAAAGCGAGCTTCGACAGTGTGGGGGCGGTCTCGCGCCCGTAACCGTTGAAGTTCAGATGGTCCCTGCGCGTTGTATCGCTGACTATCAGAATCACGCCTTGCGGAACACGCCCGCCGGACACATCCACACGCGGCTTCTGCCGGCCCGCAATGGTAGCGCCGTTTCGATTGCGGATTACCGGTCCGCCCCACAGGCCGAGTGCGCCGTCTTTAGGCGCCTTGATGGAAAGCGTCAGCTTAACGTCCCGTCCGGCCTGTGCGGCGAGATCGACCGAGGCCTCTTCCCAGCGGTCGGCGGTGGTCAGCGTTCGTTCCAACAGCGGAGATCCATCTACAGCAACTTGAAACGTGACCGGACCATCGTCCAGCGTTCCGAGGTGTAGATCGAGCCAGGGCTTGGCGGGCAGTTTCACTTGCATCTCAATCGATTCCGGCGAGCGCGAAATCAGCGACTCGCGGTAGATCTCTCCCATCCCCTGCCAGCCGATGCCGGATGGGATACTCGCCAAATGTTCGCTTTCGGATACCAGGCGCACGGACTCGATCTCAAAGTCCGCGCCTTCGGCGTCGCTGGGACGAATCAGCAGTTTGCGGACATTCGCCAGACGAGTGCTGCCGGCGTTGCGCAGAACGATCGTTTGTAAGTTGTCTCCAGCGATGATCGCGCTAGAAAACGCCCAGGGCTGCTTCAGGCCCTTAGCTCGTTCCAGGATGTCGGGAAAGTCGAGTGCCGCCGCCCCTTGTGTACTCACCATCAGATTCGTACCCTTGCTGGCCTTGAGCCGGATCTCAATGGAGTGCACGGAATCCGACTCGTCGCTAGTGCCCTTTCGCTCAACGTAAATGATGGGAAAGTCCGTGGTGGTGCGGCCTTTGAGGCGGCCATCCTTGAGGCTCAGCGCGCCGACTCCCACTCCAGCCTTCCAGCCGCGAATGGTTTTGTCATCGGAACCGGCGGCAGGCTCGGCAAAGTTCCATAGCCCGGCCGGTTTAGGCCGGCTCTTCCTTTCCGTGGAACTCTTAACCATATCCGGCTTGAAACGGTCTACCAGGCGCGTAACGCCCGGACCGGACGATCCGCCACATCCACTCAGTGCAACCAGGGTCAATGCAGCCGCAACAGTTCTAAGCGCCATAGACGATATTCCTTTTTCGATTAATCGGGTAGCCGCCAGTATACTATCAGTCGCTGGAAGCCGCGACTGCGCGTTTTACGGGTGCTCTTCGCTTTTCCAGTGTGACGGGCCTCGCCTTGTATAACTTTGCCTTCGAATAGCGGGCTGGGAAGAACTGGCGGAGTTGACGGGAGAAACTAGCGTAGTGTCCAAGAAATAGCTGGACAGATCGAATACTGCGGTTCCGCGCAAAATCTGCGTTAACCAGCGTTGATCGGGAGCTAATAATGGGCGGCGCATAATTATTGGCCGCGGATGGACGCCGATAAACGCGGATTTTGGGGTGAACCCCTACTGTGAGACACGACTTGGC
>JANXXV010001046.1 GCA_025350445.1 Bryobacteraceae bacterium
GATCTGATAAATCTGCCGCTGCCGCAGGATCTCGAGGTGGGCATCTGGTTCGTCAAGTAACAAGACAGATCCCGGGTGAGTGTAGAGATGAGCGAGGAGCAGTAAAGTCTGTTGAAGGCCCCTGCCAGAAGACACCAAGTCCAGTTCAGTTCCTCCATCGTGGTAGGACATGGTGATCTGGCCCCTCTCTTTGATGAATTCCGGTGGATTCAGTGTTACTCCGAACAGATCCTTAATTTGGGCAACCAACCGCTCCCAACTAGCCTGATCGGGAAGGGCGAATATCTGAAAACATAAATTCCGGAGAACCTCGGCTGTGCGGCCTTCGCCGATTCGGACGTTGATTGCTCCCTCCTGAAGCCAGTCCTCCGTTGCTGCCATCCCCGACATTGGAGGCAAGAAAGCGACCCTGACCGGAGCCGCAATTTCGGGAACTGGCATGCGTCTTGGTTGCGCGTCTTCATTCATTCGCAATGGGCGGCAATAAAACGATTCCTGATTGGCATAGTCGAACTCGAAACCGCATTCCCATTCGGAATCGTTTGTCACCCCCGAAACCAGAATGTCGATCCTAATGTTTCTAGTTTCCTGTGCACCGTTATTCCGCTGGATGGCGCGGACATGCAAGTCTTTCCACAACAGATTGGCAGACGGCACAGGTACCGCGATCAGATCCCGCCGGTTGATCGTGACGCCCGACCGCCTCTCCGGGGTGTCTTTGGCGGAGCGTTTTTCTACCCATTTCCGGAGCCCGATTTCCCATAGCGCGAGGGCCTGCAAGGCCGTAGTCTTTCCCGAATTATTGGGCCCAACGAAAACCACAGTTTTGCCGAGTTCGATCTCGACGTCTTTGAGGCGCTTGAAGTTCTTGACTCGCAGGCTAGTAAGCACTACCGACGATATTACCGCGCCTATGGCGAAAAACGCAGTCCGCTGAAGCTACAGGCGGCAAATCAACAATTCCCGCTCGTAAATGGTCTCTGAGGGCAAGCGGTCGTGCAGGGTGATGAACAGCTCTTCGTGGCCGATTACTTCGCTGCGCCAGGCTTTGCGGTCGAATGCCTGCAACTGCTCAAACTCTTCCTTTGAGAAGTCAAGATTCTTCCATTCAATGTCTTCGTAGCGCGGCATCCAACCGATGGGCGTTTCGCGGCCCAATGCGCGGCCCCTGGCACGGTCGACAATCCACTTCAGAACGCGCATATTTTCACTGAAGCCGGGCCACATGAATTGTGCGTTTGCGTCCTTTCTAAACCAGTTCACGTGGAAGATGCGCGGCGTCTCACTGAGCGAGCGCTGCATTTGCATCCAATGCCGGAAATAGTCTCCCATGTGGTAGCCGCAGAACGGCAGCATGGCCATGGGGTCGCGGCGCACAGTGCCGACCGCGCCTGTCGCAGCCGCCGTCATCTCCGAACCCATAGTTGCGCCGATATACACGCCCGCGCTCCAGTTGAATGCCTGGTAGACCAGTGGCATTGTGGTGGCGCGGCGTCCGCCGAAAATGATGGCGCTGATCGGCACGCCGTCCGGCGCTTCCCATGCCGGGTCGATTGTTGGACACTGGCTTGCGGGCGCGGTGAAGCGCGAGTTTGGGTGCGCGGCCTTAGCGCCTGTTTCTTTCGCAATTTGGGGCGTCCAGCGCTTTCCGCGCCAGTCGATGCACTCGGCAGGGGGCTCTTCGGTCATGCCTTCCCACCACACGCCGCCTTCCGGGGTGAGCGCCACGTTGGTGAAGATGGAATTCCGTGCCAGAGTAGCCATCGCGTTGGGATTGGTCTTCACCGAAGTGCCGGGTGCGACGCCGAAGAATCCGGCCTCGGGGTTGATGGCGTGCAAGCGGCCTTCGGCATCGGGCTTGATCCACGCTATGTCGTCACCCACGGTCCACACTTTCCAACCTTCGAACCCGGCGGGTGGAATCAGCATGGCGAAGTTCGTTTTACCGCAGGCGCTGGGAAACGCGGCTGCCACATATGTCTTTTCGCCGGCCGGGCTTTCCACGCCGACGATCAGCATATGTTCCGCCATCCACCCTTCATCGCGCGCGATGTTGGAGGCGATACGCAGGGCAAAACACTTCTTTCCCAGCAGCGCATTACCGCCGTAGCCGGAACCGTAGGACCAGATCTCGCGGGTTTCGGGGAAGTGGACAATGTACTTCTCGTCGTTGCAGGGCCACGGCACGTCCTTCTGCCCGGGAGCGAGCGGCGCGCCGATGGTGTGCATGCAGGGGACAACGCGCTTCTCCGCCTTGTCGATCTCCTTAAACACCGGCATGCCGATGCGCGCCATAATCCGCATATTCACGACGACGTAGGGCGAATCGGTCAATTGCACGCCGATCTGCGACATAGGCGAGCCCACCGGACCCATGCTGTATGGCAGCACGTACATGGTGCGCCCTTGCATGCAGCCGAGGAAGAGCGCCTTCAGCTTCTTGCGCATTTTGAAAGGATCTTCCCAGTTATTGGTGGGGCCGGCACTGTCCTTCGAAAGCGAACAGATGTAGGTGCGGTCTTCCACGCGGGCTACGTCGTTGGCGTCCGACCGCGCATAGTAACAACCCGGCCAGAGATTCTGGTTCAACTTGACGAACGTGCCACTCTCCACCATTCCGGCGCAGAGAGCTTCATTCTCCTCGTCCGAGCCATCCACCCAGTGGATGGCGGCGGGTTTGGTGAGGCGGGCCATTTTGTCTACCCACTTCAGGAGGTTGCTGTTTTCGCTCAAAGGCAAGGCGGCATTGCGTGCTGTGAGTGCAGTGATCATACGAATTCAAATCTTATCGCACGGAGAGCTTCAGGCGACAGGGAGATCCTTCAAGCCATGCCGTAGCCGATGCAGAAGTACTTTCGGCATCGTTAGCTTTCGCCGATGCTCGATGCCCCCGGAGACTCTTGGCGCTTTAGGTCCAGACGAAAAGGCCCGTCCTGATGGCTTGCCACATAATCATTGCAAAACACTTCCTTATCGTCGCGGCCCGGCAGCGGTTCTGAGCCGAGCGCGATAGCAGGCTGCCTGTCGAAAGTGACACTGCTATTTCGTGACAGGCACTAGTGTAGTGTCCAAGAAATAGCTGGACAGATCGAATACCGCGGTTCCGAGCAAAATCTGCGTTAACCGGCGTCAATCGGGAGCTAATACTTGGCGGCGCATAATTATTGGCCGCGGATGGACGCCGATAAACGCGGATTTTGGGGTGAGCCCCTCGGGTGAGATACGACTTGGC
>JANXXV010000748.1 GCA_025350445.1 Bryobacteraceae bacterium
CATCGCTATCGCCGATTGCATGCGCGCTAAGCCCCCGGTGGTGGTGTCGCCGCTGACGCCCATATTGATCACACGGAACGGAAGCTTTTTCTCGTCGATGTACCGCTGCAGGAAATCCGTGTAACTCGTCTTCGTGTCCAGGCCGCCCTCGGTCAGGCTGTCGCCAAAAACGACAATGGCCTTTCGGTTGTCTTCCTTCGCCACAGGCGTTGGCGCGGAAACCGGAACCGGCTCGGGCACGCGTGGTTCATTCCCGCGTGCCTCATTTTTTTCCGAACTGCTGCAACATACCGCCAGCAGACACGTCATCAATACCAGGCCAGTCCGCGCAACATGCATAATTTAAGAGTACCCACACATTTCCGATGATTGACGTAAGAGGTCTCACAAAAGTTATCGACACCGGCACCCATCGTGTCGACATTCTGAAAAGTATTGATTTTTCAGTACCTAAGGGACAGTTTGTCGCCATCATGGGATCTTCCGGAAGCGGTAAGAGCACGCTGCTAGGCTTGGTGGCGGGGCTGGACACGGCTTCGTCCGGCGAAATCTGGCTTGATGGTGAAGAGATCACCAAGCTGCCGGAAGACAAACTTGCGGTGCTGCGGGGCCGGAAAATCGGGTTCGTTTTTCAATCCTATCAGCTCATCCCCACGCTGACGGCGGAGGAGAATGTGCTGTTGCCGTACGAGTTGGTGGGCGGCAATGGCCTCGGAGGCGGCAATGGCCTCGGAGGCGGCAAGGGCCTCGGAGGCGGCAATGGCGACGGACCCGCGCGGGCGAAAGAATTGCTGAATGAAGTCGGGCTCAGTGACCGGCGGGATCACTACCCCGTCCAACTCTCGGGCGGCGAACAGCAGCGGGTCGCATTGGCGCGAGCCTTCATGGTCCGGCCGGCGATTCTCCTTGCCGACGAGCCCACCGGGAATCTGGATTCCGCCAACGGCCGCCATGTGCTGGACCTGCTGCTTTCTCTTAACGCCCAGCAGGGCACCACCCTGGTTCTGGTGACTCACGATCAACAACTTGCTTCCCACGCCACTCGCATCATCACGCTGCAAGACGGCCTGATTATTGAAGACGTGACGAAATGAGGTTCACCCGGACCGCGTTCAAAATCGCCTGGCGGGAATCGCGCGCCTCTTCCGGCAAGTTTTTGTTTGTGATTTTCGCAGTGGCGGTCGGCGTGGGTTCGCTTACCGGGGTGCGCGGGTTCAGCCAGGCGCTGGCGGCGATGCTCCTCCGCGAGGCTAGAACATTAATGGCAGCCGATGTTTCCGTGCGTCTGCTGGCGGTTCCCACGCCCGAACAGTTGAAGGTGGTGGAATCTTTCGACCGGCGCGGCGCCGTGTCTACCCGCGTTACGGAAACACTTTCGATGGTGAGTTCGAAGAACGTGGAAAATCCGGCTTTCGTTTCCGTCAAAGCGGTGGACCCGGCTGTCTATCCGTTTTATGGCGCGGTCACATTCAATCCGCCGGCTTCACTGGCCGCCACGCTTACGGCGGGGACTACGGCGGTTTCGGACGATCTGCGCATCCGGCTCAAAGTGGGCATCGGCGACAGCATCCGTGTGGGTGGCGTCGATTTCAAGATTGCCGCCATCGTAACCGGCGAACCGGACCGGCTGATAAGCGGTCCGGCGGTGGGTCCGCGTGTGCTGCTGTCTCGCGGGGGGCTGGCGCGAACCGAACTCATCCGCTTGGGCAGCCGCGCGCCGCAGCGGATTCTGTTCAAAGTGCCGGCTTCCATGCCTCTGCCCGGGATGGTGGCCGAGTTGAAGAAGGTGTTCCCCGACGATCAGATCTCAGACTACAAACAAGCAAACCAGAACGTCACGCGCGCGCTGGATTTCGCCACCAGTTTCTTGAGCCTGATAAGCCTGATCGCGCTGATTGTGGGCGGGGTTGGCGTGGCGACGGCGATGCATGCGCACCTCAAGCAGAAGCTCGATTCCATCGCGATCATGAAATCCATCGGCGCGCGGTCTTCGCAGGTGGTGCAGATCTACGTCATCCAAACCGTGATGCTGGGGCTGGCCGGTGGAACTCTTGGCGTCGTGATCGGCAGCGGCGTGCAACACTTGTTCCCCGCTATCCTGCAACAGTATTTTCAGGTGAAAGCGCAGATCCCGTGGCTGCCCGCTTCGGCGCTGCAAGGGATAGTTGCCGGGCTGCTCACAACGCTTCTCTTCACACTCCCGCCACTGCTCAGCATTCAGAAAATCAAACCGGGGATCATCTTCCGGCGCGATATGCCGGATGCGAAAACAGGCTGGCGGCAACGGCTACGGGACGGCCGCGGCGCCGCGCTTTCCGGTCTGCTGATCATCTTGGGACTAGGTGCGCTTGCGGTCTGGTTGATCGGCGGCGCATCCAGAGAAGAGGCTTTGCGCATCGGTTCGATTTTCACCGGTGGCTTGCTGGCCAGCCTGTTGCTGCTGGCGGGTGTCGCCTGGGTCTTGCTGCGGTTGCTGCGGCTGTTTGTCGCAGTCACGCCGTGGAAGTT
>JANXXV010000127.1 GCA_025350445.1 Bryobacteraceae bacterium
TTCCAGAACGGCCACGCGGCGCACGCTGATCACACTGGCCAGCACTACGATGAGCATTACGGCCACGCCCACGCCGGCCATGATCTGCGGCAGCAAATAAAAGCCGCGCAGGTCGAGGTTGCTTTTCGTCGCCTCAAAAAACGCCGCGGTCATCGCAATGCCGAGGCAATAGCCGATGCCGCCGACGATGAAGGCCTGCATCAGAATCATGCCGGTGATGCGCCAGTTGGTGACGCCGATGGCTTTGAGGGCTCCGAACTGTTTCAGGTTTTCGAGTACGAACAGATAGAACGTCTGGCCCGAGACTACCGTGCCTACGATCAGCGCAATGGCGACGGTGATGCCGAAGTTGATGGGGATGCCGGTGTTGCCGATGTAATACCAGATCGTGGCCCAGCCGAATTCGTCTCCGGTCATCGCGCGCAGGCCGGTGTGTTCCGTGATGCGCCGGGCTGCTTCCGCGTTCGTCAGTCCAGCGCGGGGTTTCGCTGCCACGAACGACATCAGGTTGCGTTCGCGGCCCACCAGGTTGACCGCCAGCGAATAGCGTGTGTACGCTACCGGCAAATTGACGAACGGGGCCGAGGAGTTGCAGATGCCGGAGATGTGCAGAATGCGGTCGTTGATTTCCAATTCCTTGCCTAACCGCAGCGGCTCGTTCGGGAAGAAGAATTTGTAGCCTACGCGGTCGATAATGATGGAATCGGGCTCGCGTAGAGAATCGAACGTACCCAGCGCCATGTCTCGCGGTGCGCCTACAAGCGACGCGTCATCAATGCCCATTAGGATCACCGCGCGGAACTTGCCGTCACTGTGAACTTTGGCGCGGGTGGTTCCTTTGAAGAGCGGGACGGCCCACTCGACGCCTTCGACGCCGCGGACGCGGTAGAGGTCCTGATCTGGGAGGGCTTTGACTTCGTCCAGGTATTGGGTTTTGGGATCCATCACCCAGATGCCGGCATCGTGCACGTCGTTGATCTGGCTGCGGGTACGATTCATCAGGCCGCAGAAGATGGAGGTCTGGTGGGACATCAGGAAAGTGGAGAAGGCGATGGCGAAGATGAGGCCGAGGTATTTGGCGCGGTCTCCGGTGAGCATTTGCCAGGCGATGAAATTCATGGGGTCAGTGGCTTCCTTCTCGAAATGGATAACATAGTTCTATAAATGAACGTCGTTCACAAAAGATGCAAAAAAAATGACGGGTGGCCTTCATCGCTTTTTGATCCCTTCCATGGTGATGTCCAACACGCTGTCGATCAGGCGGTTTTGCTCAATGAACGGGAATCCTTTTTTGGCGATTAGCAGCATGGCTACGCCGTGCACGCAAGCCCAAAGACTTTGCGCTACCTGTTCGACGTCGGTTATCCGCAGCACTCCGGCTTCAACGCAGCGGCGTACGCACTTGCGCATACATTCGAATGAACGGAGGCCCGCTTCCTTGGCTTCCTGGTCTTTGAAAGCCGCAGTACCGATGCCGCCGAATACCACCAGGTAGTGGTTTGGATGATCGAGGGCGAACTGCGCGTAAGCCCGGCCGCCGCGGCGGAGCAGTTCCAGCGGATCGCCGCCACCGCTCTCAATTGCCTCCATTCGCTTGTCCAGTTTGGCGAAGGTCTCCACGCAGATGGCGCTCAGGATGGACGCTTTGTCCTTGAAGTGCAGGTAGATGGTTCCCGGGGCGCAGCCGACGGTTTCAGCGATCTTGCGCATGCTGACGCTGGCATAGCCTTCGGCGACGAACAGGTCCCGGGCCGCGGCCAGGATCTCTTCGCGGATCTCGGTTTTCAGTCGTTCGCGGCGCTGGGTGACCATATACTGAACACTGTTCATATTGACATGAGATTGGTAGTTTGTCAATGGGTTGGGCGTTGAACGGACGCGGGCGTCTGTTGCGGAACCGGGGTTCCGCCGTCCTGGGGTGATAATTAAGTTATGGCGCTTCGAAGGTTATTTGCGGATCAGCCGGTGAACATCCTCAAGATTCCTTCGTTCCGGGCGGAGCACTTTCCGTACTCTGGACCTTATCCATGGCTCGACCGGCCGGATGTGTTGGAGCGGATTGAGGCTAAGTTGCGGGCCGGTGAAATCGATGAGGAAGAGGCCGGGCAGTGCAGAAGTTGGGCCGCGAACGGCTATGTGATTGTCAAGAATCTGATTGAAGATCGCACGTTGGATGATGTTTGGAGTGCCTATGAATCGGCGATCGGGGCGGGGAAAATCAAGCTGGAACGCGAGCCGGCTAGCGACGACGATCCTTATCCGGGGCGATTTTTGAATCCGCACAAGAAGGTTGGTTCGTTTTGCCGGGTATTGAAGCATGCGGAATTATTTCGTTGGATTCGCTTGCTGATGGAGCGTGAGCCGAAGCCGCTGCAGACCATTGCTTCGCATAAAGGATCGCAGCAGGGGGCGCATTCGGATTCCATCCACATGACTACTTATCCGTTGGGGTATTTAACGGCGGCTTGGATTGCGTTTGAAGATATCCATCCCGATAGCGGGCCGCTGGTTTACTATCCCGGCAGCCACCGCTTGCCTTATGTGTTCAGCAAAGACGTGGATATCAGCGAGGCCGACTTTAAGCAGAACGGGTATACGGAGTATACGGAGAAGTATGAACCGTTTATCCGGCGGTCGCTTGAAGAGTCCGGAATTGAGCCGCATTATTTCCATGCGAAGAAGGGTGATGTGCTGATCTGGCATGCGAATCTGATTCACGGCGGTTCGCCGCGGCGGAATGTGCAGCTATCGCGGCGCGCGGTGGTGTGCCACTACTTTGTGAAGGGTTCGTTTGCTTATCACGATCTGGCTGCTGCCTGGTCTAAACAGCAGTATTTCGGGACTTGTCTGCTGCGGGATGAGGCGGGCAAGAGTATTTTTGGCTAAGCATCCGCCACAGAATCCTGTCTGGCTCAAACCGCTTTGAGCGTAGGATTTTTAAGAGCTTTACGCTGTGGCCTCCAATCCGCTCATTTGGGAACAGCACCCGGTCAAACACCGCTACACCACGAGGGATTGGAATGTGGCGGGGCACTGATCGTTATGTGTTCCAAAGATGGCATGGTCACGGGGTCATCGCGATGCCACGCATACGATCAAACAAAACGAAATAGAAATCGGTAGGGACCAAGTCCCGACGGGAGTCGCCGTGAGAGTTTGGTTTGCCAAATACTCTTGACATCACCTGGCTGTCTGGACTATACATAGTCTGGACAAGCAATGGAGCTACGCACAAATCCTGAACTACTTCCTGGCACCCTGTACATGCTAGTTCTTCGGACTCTTCGCGGCGGGCCGCTGCATGGCTATGCCATTGCGAAGAGCATCCAGCAGGCTTCCCGGGAAGGGCTGGCGATTGAAGACGGATCGTTGTATCCGGCCTTGAACCGCATGCTGGTGAAGGGTTGGTTGAAGGCCGAATGGGGTATCTCCGACAAGAATCGCAAGGCGCGCTTCTACCAGTTGACGCCGGAAGGACGCAAGATGCTGGCAAAGGAAACCAAAGCTTTTGAGCAGATGGTGCGGTCGATTCAGTTGGTGATGGACGGAGCCTAACGATATGGGACTGTGGAAAGAAATCATCCGGCGGGCGGGTTATCTGGGCCGCCGCCGGCAGTTTGAGCGAGAGTTAGACGAGGAAGCCCGCTTTCACCTTGAGGAACGAGATGATGAACTTGAGGAATCGGGACTGGCACGGGATCAGGCTGTGCTGCAAGCGCGGCGTGAGTTAGGGTCTATGGCCAGGCTGCAGGAAGACGCGGGGCCGGCATGGCAAGTTCAATGGCTGGAAGATGCATTCTCCGACTTGCGATATGCGATGCGGTCGTTTCGCCGCGACCGGGCATTTGCGTTGACAGCGATTGTCTGCCTGGCGCTCGGCATCGGCGCGAATACAACAATTTTCAGCATTGCTACCGAGGTGCTTTTCAGCGAACCTTCGGGCTGCGATACGGGGACGCTTCTGAATGTGATGATTGGCGGCAGCAGCTCCTCGTTCATGTGGCAGTATACGTTTGTGCGCGATGCGAAGGTGTTTGAGGGTCTGGCTGGTGACCGCGAATTTGCCGAGGTGAACTGGCATCACGGTGAGGCTACGGAGCGGCTGTTTGCGCATCAGGTGACGGATAATTTCTTTGAGATGGCTGGTGTCCCCGTGGCCATGGGCCGACCCATCCAGCGAGGCGACGAGGGTGTAGCGGTGATCTCGTATCGATTCTGGCAGGGCAGGTTGGGCGGAAGCGCGGACGCAATTGGAAGGCCGCTGCTTCTGGACGGGCGGCCGTACACGGTGATCGGAATTCTGCCGGCCAATCATCGCACGTTTCTTGGCTTCGGTCTCTCGCCGGATCTCTACATGCCGGTGATCGATCAAACGGCCCGGCTGACGTTTTACGCGCGGCAGCCGCTGGGCATCACGCGACAGGCATTGCTGGCGAAATTGACGGTGGTTTGTCAGCAACTCGACCGAATCTATCCCGACGGTGACAACAAATGGGCGCACGGGATCAAGATAACACCGGTGTCGGGAATCGAAAGACTCAGAGATCAGTCGGAGTTGATGTCAATCGCGGCGTTTTTTGCAATGCTGATGGCGGTAGTGGGACTGGTGTTGCTTGTTGCCTGCGCCAATGTGGCGAGCCTGCTGTTGGCACGCGCATCCAGCCGGGCCCAAGAGCTTGCAATCCGATTGTCGATTGGGGCGAGCCGCGGACGGATCGTTCGGCAACTGCTGGCGGAGAGTTTTCTATTGGCGATGTGCGGTATGTGCGCGGGACTGCTATTGAACGTCTGGCTGACAACGATCTTGAGCCAGGTGGAACTGCCGCTGCCGTTTCCCGTGGTATTTCATATTGAGCCGGACTGGAGGCTGCTGGCATATGCCTCGGGTATCGCGATCGCGTCCACGGTGATGGCGGGCTTGATGCCTGCACTGAAGAGTACTCGGGCGGGAATCAACAACGTATTGAAACAGGCGGAGCATCAGGTGGGGCAACGCCGTTTGACGTTACGCGTTGCTTTGGTGACCGGGCAACTGGCGGTATCGGTGGTGCTTTTAAGCGCCGCAGTGCTTTTCATGCGCAATCTGGTGGAGGCGGCTACTATGAATCCGGGTTTCGATGTGGGACATACCGTTTGGGCGTCAATGCGGCTGGTCCCGGAGTCCTACGTCCAGCCGGAGAAAACGCGAGGTGTTGTCGACGCGGCGCTGCAGCGTCTGCGTGGACTTCCGGGCGTGGAGTCGGCGGCAGTGACGCGGATGGTTCCGTTGAATGACAACACGACGATGCGTACCGACATACGGACGGATCTGGACCAATCTCCGAAGCGCGTGGCCTTCTATTCAAACCGCGTGGGGCCGGAGTATTTTAAGACGATGGGCATTCCGATTCTGGGCGGGCGGGAATTTGTGGAGTCCGACCGTAAGGGCGCAGTGGATGTTGCCATCGTGAACGAAAACTTCGCGCGGCGAGTTTTTGGCGATATCAATCCGGTGGGGCACACGTTCCAGCAACAGGAGGGTAAGCCGATTTTAGTTGTGGGAGTGGCCAAGAATAGCAAGTACTTCACCTTGGGCGAAGAGGGAAGACTGGCGATGTACTCACCGTATGCGCAGCTGCAGAGTCCGCAATTCAGTTTGCATTTTCTTCTGCGCTCGCGAGCCCCGGAAAGTCTGGTGAAGAGCATTAACGCGGCGCTGCTGGGTATTGATTCGACGGCGGCTGTGGAAACGAAACCGATGCGAAAGGCGATGGGGTTGGCGCTGCTGCCGAGCCAGGTGGGGGCGTCGATTCTTGGTTCGGCTGGAATGTTGGGTCTGACGCTTGCGGCTATCGGACTCTATGGCGTGTTGCTCTACATGGTTGGCAGGCGGACGCGCGAGATCGGGTTGCGAATGGCTTTGGGGGCGACGCCGGGCGGCATACTACGCATGGTAGTGGGCGAGAGCTTGACTTTGGTGGCGGCGGGTATTGCGGCGGGGATCGGGCTGGCGGTTCTGGCGGTGCGGCCGATGGCAATGTTTCTTGTGCCCGGAGTCCGGCCTACTGACCCGAGTGCGTTTTGTGTGGTTGCCGGTGTTCTGTTGCTGGTGGCGATGGCTGCTACGGTTGCGCCGGCCGTGCAGGCGTTACGCGTGAATCCAGTAACGGCGTTACGGCACGATTAGGGGCTTGTTCCGCGATAGAAGAGCGGGACGAGGCGTCCCGCGCCGACGCAGGCGTCCGCCCCACCGGGGCCCACTTACAAATAGTAAAAGTAAGAAGCGACGCTAGAACTCGGTCAGGCTTAGCGTGTTGCCGTCGGGATCTTTGAACCACGCTACCTTTGTCCCTCCGGGTGCGGTCCATATTCCTAGTTCGTCCTGGCCGAAGCCCTCGTATATTTCGAGTTTGACCCCGGCGGCTTGCAGTTCTTTTGCGGCCGCGGCGATATCGGATACCTTCCAACCCAATACCGTGTAGGGTGCGGCGGTCAGCGCTTTCACACTGGTCACTCGAAGCATGATGCCGTGTGCGTCGAAGGCGAGTGCGAATGGGTCTTCGCTGAGGAGAGTCAGTCCGAGCGTGTCACGATAGAACGTCTTCGCGCGCTCACGGTTGCATGTGTGCACGAATGCGATGATGTCGTGGAAACCGAGAATCATGAGGTTATTGTATCCTTGAGGCTGGCCAGTGTTGGCCGCTGATAAACCGAGATTCACGCGGATTTGTATTGTCACTATGCCAGGAACTTGCGGATGCGCTCGACGGCCTCCATCAGGTTCGGCAGCGAGTTGGCATAACTGAAGCGTAGATACCCTTCGCCGTATTCACCGAATGCGGTGCCGCTTAGGCACGCTACGCCCGATTCGGCTAGCAGGCGGTCGGCTAGTTCCTTGGCGTCAAAACCGGTGCCTGTGATGTTCGGGAACGCGTAGAATGCGCCTTCGGGCAGTGCGCAGCGGAAGCCTGGAAGAGTGTTGAGTCCAGCGCAGAAGGCGTCGCGGCGCTTACGGAATTCGGCCACCATCGCCTCGGCCTCGTCCTGCGGCCCGGTAAGCGCGGCGATGCCCGCACGCTGCGTGAAGCTGGCCGTGCAGGAATTGGAGTTCACCATCAATTTATTCACCGCATCGGCCAGCCAGTGCGGCATGATGCCATAGCCCATGCGCCAGCCGGTCATGGCGTAAATTTTCGAGAAGCCGTCCAGCAGAATGGTCTTCTCCAGCATCCCTGGCAGGCTGGTGATGGAGAACGGCGCTTCGTCTCCATAATAGATGCGGCCGTAGATTTCGTCGGACATCACCAGCAAATCGCGGTCGCGGACCATATCGGCGATGGCGATAATATCTTCCTTTGGAATCACTCCGCCGGTGGGATTCTGCGGCGAGTTGAGAATCAGCATCTTCGTCTTGCCGGTGAGCTTCGATTTCAGCACGTCCAGATCGAAGGAGAAGCCACGCGATTCCACCAGCGGAACGGGCACGGGCACGCCATCCAGGAAGCGGACCATGGATTCATAAATAGGAAAGCCGGGGTTGGGATAGATCACCTCATCGCCGGGTTCGATCAGCGCCAGCATGGGGAAGAAGATGATGGGCTTGCCGCCGGGGACGATACAGATGTTGTTCGGATCTATGGTGATGCCGCGGCTGGCGCCGGCCGAGTTCGCTACTGCTTCCCGCAAGTCCGGGAAGCCTTGCGTAGGCCCGTAGTGCGTCCATCCTTGATCGAGCGCCGTTTTCGCGGCTTCCACAATGTGCTTCGGAGTGTCGAAGTCGGGCTCGCCGATTTCAAGGTGTATGATGCTTCGGCCCTGCGCTTCCAGAGCGCGGGCACGCACCAGGACTTCAAACGCAGTCTCGATGAGAATGCGGTCCATTCGTTTCGCTAGTTTCATTAATCTGCCTTTCGGAAATAGGGTACACCGCCGCGGTCTTCGGCTAAATTTACGGGGTCGTCAATGGAGACTTCCGCGCCTAGGATGCGGCCGGTGATGCGGCCGCCATCGTCTAGAGCGACGATGGCGATTTGGTACGGGACGTCCTTTACAAAAGCTTCCGGCGCGGAGTAGACAACAGTTTCGGTGTAGACTTTTCCGTTCACGCGGCCCCCAGGATGGAGACTACGCAAGTGGCTCCGGAACCGCCTAGGTTTTGCGCTAAACCGATCTGATTGCGTTTCAATTGCCGTTCCCCCGCCTCGCCTCGAATCTGTAAGACTACATCACAAATCTGCGCGACGCCAGTTGCGCCAACGGGATGCCCTTTCGATTTTAAGCCGCCGCTGGTGTTAATCGGTTTCTCGCCGGAGAGACAGGTGTGGCCGGCCAAGGAATAGAATCCGCCTTGGCCTTTTTCTACGAAGCCGAGATCTTCGATGGCGATGATTTCGGCGATGGTGAAGCAGTCGTGTACTTCGGCGAACTCGATGTCCGTGGCGGTGAGTCCGGCGGTGCGGTAGGCTTTTTCGGCGGCGGTCTTTACGGCGCGAAAGGTGGTGATGTCGTTCTTCTGATCTAGCGCCACGTGATCGGACGTTTGAGCTACGGCCAGGACGCGGACCGGCTTGTTGGTGAATTCACGGGCACGCTCAAGAGGAGCGAGAAGAACCGCGGCCGCGCCGTCGCTGACAAGCGAGCAATCGTAGATGGTGAGTGGGTCAGCCACCAGCTTGCCTGCCAGTGCCTGCTCCATGGTGATGATTTTTCTAAGATGCGCGTCTGGATTCTTTGCACCGTTCGCGTGGTTTTTCACGGCGACCGCGGCCAAGTGCTCTCGTGTGGTGCCGTATTGGTACATGTGTCGCTGGGCAATCATGGCGAAGAGCGCCGGAAAGGTGGCCCCGGCCTTCCCTTCCCCGCTGCAATCCCCGGCCATGGCGAGAATCTCGGCTACACGCGGCGTTGGTTGAGAGGTCATTTTCTCTACGCCGGTGACGAGGACCAGATCGAATTGGCCAGAGGCTACAGCGGCGTGGGCGTGGGCGAAAGCTGCTCCGCTGGATGCGCACGCGGCTTCAAACCGTGTGGCGGGCACGTCGGTTATACCCATGGACGCGGCTACGTAGGGGGCTAAGTGGCTTTGGCCTACGAAAGATGGTCCGGCGAAGTTGCCAAGGTAGAACGCTTCCACTTGCGCGGGTGTGGCGCCGGCGTTCTTCAGGCACTTTTGCGAGGCTTCCACGGCGAGCGTGCGGAGGTCGCGGCCTGGGAAGGCGCCGAATGGAGTCTTGCCTATTCCGATTACTGCTACGGGTCTCATGTGGGCTATCCTGCCCATTAGAATAACAAGGGCTTGGCACTAGCGGCCGGCGTTCTGAAACGCGGGTATAATCGACGGATGGCGCGAATGCTCTTGATGGGTTTATCAGGACCGGACGTGGCCGACCTGCAACAACGCCTGAACCAACGGACTCCGAGCAGTTTTCCGCCGCTACGGGCGGATGGTATTTTCGGGCCCAAGACCAAGGCGCGCCTGATCGAGTTCCAGCGCAACAACGGATTAAAGGCGGACGGCATTGCGGGCCCGTTGACATTGGCGAAGCTGTCCGGTGGAAGTCAGGTGCAGGCAAGAGGCGGACCGGTGTGTGGAAATACGGACCCGGGAGTGGCCGGCGCAACCCAACTGATCGCATCGGCGTTTGCCACGGAGTTGCGTAGGGCGCAGGGTGGAAACCAAGCGTTCGCGCTTACAAGCTTCCCAACAGCTTCCGGCATCACCGGGCCGGGAATAGGCTTCCCGTCGATTTCACTTCCGACTTTTACGCCGCTGGATGTGGCACAGGCAAAGTTTGTCACCGATGTCTTTGGGACGAGCATCGACCTCTCCCGGGTATTCGTCTCAAACAAATTCGGTCCAACCGGACGTCCCTTCACCGCCTTCATTGGCGATCCGACCGGGCTGGGACTGGGTGGGCCGGGTATCTGCGTGATGAACTGCGGCAGCCTCGGTCATGATCAGGATACGATTGTCCACGAAGCAACCCACGTGTGGCAATCCCAGCATGCATCGAATCCGGCCAAATATGTGCAGAACTGCCTGGGCAGCCAGGCGCTGGCGGTGCAGTTGAACCTGGCGGAGGCGGCGCTGTTGGGCGGCAGGCCGATTCCGAACTCTGACTTTCCGGGCTTCTTCCCGAATGATGCTTATACTTTTTTGCCGGGCAAGCCGAGGTTTTCCGACTATGCCGGAGAGCAGATCGCATTCCAGGTGGAAAAGGGGGTGGTGGCGATCCGGAACCATGTGAAATCGATTCGCGCGGGCGCGGTGGATAGTGAAAACGACCGTAGCCTGGCGACGACGCGGGTTCAGGACCGGCGGGTTCCCGGCGTGGTTGACTCGTAATCTGGTAGACGGTCTCATAATATAATTAAGTAGAAAGAGCGGCGAAAGTTTAGTTCCACGTTTTGGCGAACCACGCGTCATCCTTATTTAGGGAGAAGCGCGTTGGGAATTCCGGTAGTCGCGAGATCGATAGCAACTTCGATACCAATCATGGGCGAGGCGACACAGTCTTCGTTATCGGGCGCGCAAGCAACGCATGATGTGCAATCACGCTTCATCGCGGACAACATGCGGCGGATCTTCCTGCAGATCTACCGCGTGGTGGGTAACGTAGACGACGCGCAAGACCTTACCCAGGAAACCTTTATCAAGGCTTTACAGCGGCAGGATCAGTTGAAGGATCTGGAGAAGGCGGCGCATTGGCTTTCGCGGATCGCCAGCAATACGGCGATCGATTTTCTGCGGCGACACAGCCGCGTTAATTTCTCCGATATCGACGATCTGGCGGACCCGATTTCGACTCCCGCTTCGAACAGCCCGGAGCAGATCCTGCTGCGGTCCGAGCGGACCCGGTATATGGAAGACGGGTTGCGATTATTGACGGGCCGGGAGCGTATGGCGCTGATCATGCGCGATGTGGATGGGTTGCCGGCCGAAGATGTGGCCAGGCATTTGAACTGTTCGAAGGCCACTGTACGATCGCACATCGCAAACGCGAGAATCAAGTTTCAGCGATACCTGGAAAGAAGGAAACCCTAATGCATCCGAACGAAATCCAACTTTCCCTCTTCGCGGGCGGCGACGTTAGCCTGTTTGACAGGGTCCGGACGGGTTTACACCTGCGAGGCTGTGAGAGATGCCGGGTGAAAGTAGAATCGCTGCGGCTCGGGCGGGCGGAATTGCGCCGGGCAGCCGATGAATTGCCCGCCAATCTGAATTGGGAACGGCTAGCTGGCGAAATGACGGGTAACATCCGCGTGGGGCTGGCGGCAGGGGAGTGCGTGGCTCCCGTGCTTGGGAAATCGGATCGCCTGGGCTGGCGCGCGGCGGCGGTTTTGGCGTCGGGAACGGCGCTGATTATGACGGCTTGGTGGTTGAATATTCCGCCGTCGAAACACCTGGTCACGAACGGGAATGGTGTACGGCTGGAAGCAACGGCCTCAGGGATTGAGATGAAGCAGAACGGCGGTGCGCTGGTGCTACTAAACCAGAACGCGGGTTCGGGATCTACGGTGTTTGTCAGCACGCCCGGTTCGTTGCGGGCACGCTATGTGAATGCGGAAACCGGTCAAGTGACCATCAATAATGTGTATGCGCAGTAAACTTGCAAGTTTGTCGCTTCTTGCTGCTGCGGCGTGGGCGCAATCGGGCCGGGTCGATCCGCAAAGCACGATGGATATTACGTTTCCGGAAGATTCGCCGGTGTCTGTAGTCTCGGCACACTGGGGCGATTCGAACGTGTCGGCGCGCGGTGGAGCGATGCTGCTGGATCTGCATACCTCGCTGTCGCTGCGGAATTCCAGCCAGCGGCGCATCCGTGGGATCACATTGTTAGTTAAGGCGCAGGATGTGACGCCCGGAGGAAAAGCATCGGTGTCTGTCCCCAGCCTGAACGTCGCGCCCGGTGAGAGCTTTCCTATCCGCATCGATTTGCGGCTGCTGCGTCCATTGCAGGGCGGCGGCGGCGCGATGGTGAAGGTGGAATTGGACGGTGTGCTGTTTGAAGATCTAACGTTCTTTGGGCCGAACACTCTGAACTCGCGCAGATCGATGATTGTGTGGGAATTAGAAGCGCGGCGGGATCGCCAGTACTTCCGGCAGGTGCTGGATCGCTACGGCGCCGAACCATTGCGGAAGGCGATGATTGAGAGTTTAGGCCACCAGACGGACCGGGGTGGAATGGATGCCCGAGTGGCGCACGCCGGGCGGTCTACGAACGCGGGTGGAGAGCGCTCGGTGCAGTTCGCGTTTCTTGAGATGCCTAACGCACCGGTGGAGATTACCGGCGGCAAGGTGGCAGTCAGCGGTGATGAAGTGCACGCTCCGCGAATCACCATGCAGAATCTTACCGACCGTCCGATTCGTGGAATCGAAGTCGGCTGGATGGTGAAGGACACGAACGGGAAGCAGTTTGTGGCTGGATCGGTGCCGCTCGATGTGATACTGGCGCCGCGGCAAAGCACTACTGTGGCGCAGGACACGGCGCTGAAGTTCTCGCAGCCGAATGGGCAGCCCATCTCGATCGGGTCAATGACCGGGTTTGTGAATAGCGTTGAGTTTTCAGACGGACGGCTCTGGATTCCGGAACGGTCGGGACGGGTGATGACGGCGTCTCCGGAAGAGCAGCGATTATCGGAGATGTACCGGAACAAGGGGTTGAGTGCGGTAGTGGAAGAGCTGCGAAAGTTCTGAAATAGTTGCGGTGCGGTTAGCGAACCACTAAACTAGTAACTGTTCGGGGCGTGGCTCAGCCTGGTAGAGCGCCTGGTTCGGGTCCAGGAG
>JANXXV010000153.1 GCA_025350445.1 Bryobacteraceae bacterium
CGCGCTCACCGTCTCTGAAGCGCTAACCAAAGTGGAGCCGCACAAGATCGATCATATCTTCCCCGGTTCCTGGATCAACGCCAACTTCGATGTCTGGATCGGCGCGGAGGAAGACAACAGGGCTTGGGAATATTTGCTGCGCGCGCGGCAGGCCTACGACAAATTCATGAATTCACCGGATGCAGCGTCGGTTCCCGAAGACCGTAAACTTCTTGCCTACGAAGAGCTGTTGATCGCCGAAGGCAGCGATTGGTGCTGGTGGTATGGCCCGGAACACGATTCGGCCAATCGGCCGGAGTTCGATCAATTGTTCCGCGATCATCTGGCGAACGTTTATCTGGCGCTGCGCTTGTCTCCACCGGAAGAACTTTCGCGGCCGATACTCAGGGTGACGGTGAATGAGTTTCACCAGGCGCCTAGCGGCCCCATTCTTCCCACAATCGATGGCGAGGTGACTTCGTACTTCGAATGGTTGGGGGCTGGAATTTACAGGGTGAATGGACGATCCGGCGCGATGCACGGGCAGCGTTATTTCGTGAGTGAGATGCATTACGGCAGCGATGGGCATAACCTGTTCCTGCGGCTCGACTTCGTAGAGAACAGCATTTCCACTCTCGAGGGAACAGAATTACGGATTAATGTGAAAACAGCGGAGACGTCCCATTCATTCACCACGGCCCTGACGCAGAAACAGGAAGGTCTCGAATCGGCCCAAGGCAAGATTTGCGAGTTGCGCCTTCCGCTGGCGGCGATGGGAATTCCAGCGGGACACTCGGTGCAGTTTCAGATTTCGCTGTGGCAGGGAGGCTTGCCGATGGACGCACTGCCGCCACAGGGATGGATCCAATTCTCAACCGCTGAGCCAGCCGATTGGGCGATGTGATTTCGGGAGAATTCCGGAAGCAGTCCGCGGCAAGTTCGGCGAAGGCTGCTTCCGTAAGCTGGAATGCGGCTACTTTCTGGCTGAGTACTTGGTGAGCTTGTCGATCAGCGGCGTTGCGGCGGTGGGCATTGTAAACTTGCCTGCGACGACATCCGCATTCTCCACCTTCTTGCCGTAGAGTTCCGCGTTCACGTCTAGATCGGGCCGCAGTGTGGCGCCGTTTAGCGCGATTCCGGCAAACAGGCCGCGCGAGCGGGACCACGTCAAAATCTCAGCCCGCATCGCGGCATCCGTTTCCGCCGAAGAAGTTCGGCCTACCGGACCGGCCGCCACCGAGGCATCGCCGCCAAGGGTGAACTTGCTGGATAGAAGCTTCTCCGCGCCGCGCGCGTTCAGCACCAGCATAATCACGTCAACTTCCGAGCCGCCGATCTGAAAGCCGACGCTGCCGCCTTCCACGCGGATTGCTCCCGGCGCGGACCACCCGACGTTGTCCTTGCCGCGGCAGGAAAGAAAACCCTTTCCAAACTTTGCTCCGATAATGAAAGCTCCCTTCTTCAGGCCCGGCACAATGACAATACATTGCGCTTTGTTCAGAAGGTCCTGCGGGATCGACCTATCGCCGCCGTCCATCACTTCCTGGAGTACCGTAGTGGACTCCTGCAGGCGTTTCGCCGCTGAATCGTCTTTGCCGTACATTAAACCGGTCTGCAAAAGAGCAGACATACCTAGCATCGTTAAGCCGCGCAAATTAGAATTTGTCATCCCTTTGATTTTACCCGCAATCGCGTTAGAACGTATAGCGCAGCCCGAGCTGAATGCGCCGGTTCTGCGCTTCGTTGGCGCCTTCATTCAGGAACGACGAGGAATTGTACGTCCCGTCCGGAATACCCCAATCGCGGGTGTTCGTCGCATTGAAGAAGTTCGCATGAATCTGGAACATGTGTCCTTCGCGAACGCGGGTGTTCTTGATCAGACCGAAGTCGAGGCGGTTGATGCCGTCCGCACGAAGAATGCTTCGGCCCGCATTGCCAATTGGATTCGCGGCAGTCACCCCGCGGAAAAGACCCGCACCGCCGGCCGCCTGAATTTCCCGCACGGTCATCCTTGAGAGATCGAGGGAGGTGTTCAGGAAAGGCCGGATGGACGTGCCCACCAGATTGCCGGTGACTACTCCGCCCGGATCGCTGCCATTCAGCACGGTGAACGGGCCGCCCGACTGCAGCGTGAAAAAACCGTTGATCTGCCAACCGCCCAGCACTTTTCCAAGCACGCCTCTTTGATCGCGGAAAACGGGAAGTTCAAAAACGCCATTGGCGGTGAAGCGATGCGGACGGTCGTAGGTGGACCGTCCACGATCTGCGTTGCGATTGGTTGGGTCCTGCGGGAAAGCAACGTCGCTGCCGCTGCCCGATGCGTTGAAGACTTCGGACGCGCCGTCGATGAAAGAACTCCAGGTATAGTGCGCAGCCATGCTGAAGTTCTTCGAGAGCCGCTTTTCGAGGCTGGTCTGCAGCGAGTGATACGTGGACGACGTGCAGTTGCACCGCTCCCGGATGATGCCTTTGCTGTTGTCAATCCGCTGCGCGCCGTTGGTACCACGGATCGGTGCATTGCCGTCGATGGATTGGAAAAGAGCGGTGCCCTTCGTTCCCACGTAACCCACCGAGAGCGCGAAGTTGCCACCCAGTTCCCGCTGGAATTGCATGGAGACCTGTTCGGCGATTGGAGCCCGAAAATCTTTCGACGTGATGGTTCTTGTAATCAAGTTCGGATTCGCGGGCGGTGGAACGTTGCCCTTACGAACCTGATCCATGATGGTGAATGCGTTCGAACGCACGCCGCCGGCCACCGTTGGATCGAGCGGAATGTCCACCACCAGCCGGAATGGGAAGGCAGTGCCCACGTTGAGCGCGATGTTGTTGAAGGCCACGTCATAGGTGCGTGAGTATCCGCCGCGAAGCACCAGCTTTCCATCGCCAGTGAGGATGCCGAGCATTCCGGAGCCCTGCCCGAATCGATAATTGAAGCCGAATCGGGGAGCCCAGTTGTTCACGTCGCGAGAGGGCACGGGAGTATAGCGATAGCGCTCATCTCCGCCGAATGCCTTGACGACATTTCGATTCGCGTCCGCGAGATTTTGCAAGGGATTGCCTGGCGTCTCATAACGGATGCCGTACGTGATGGTGAAGTTCGGCCGGATGCGGAACTCATCCTGGAGGAAGAAGAAGTAATCGTAATAGCGGAAGTAGGTGATTACGGTTGCGCCCGGCAGCGGCGCGTTGATCTGAGCGACCGTTGCCTGATCGTCGATCATGCGCTGCAGACTGGCATACTCCAAACGGCCGCGGATGTTCGGATTGAAAAAGGCGAACTGTTCCTGACGCCGCAAATCGATTCCAAATTTCATGGAGTGCGACCCCTTCAAAATGGACAGTGATTCCTGAATCCGGTAATTGTTCAGCGTGCTGAATTGCGGATTGTTAGTGGCGAGTCCCAGTGCGGTGCGCGTAGTGCCCGCATTGAAGCCCGTCAATCCCAGATCGGTCACCTGGAACGACGGAATGCGCTCTGCCACAGCCGGGTCCTGCGCGTTCGTTTCGGATTTATTGCGCCAGAAGGAAGCGCGCAGTTCGTTCAACACGGTCGGTTTAAGAGTGCTGTTCAATGCGACGCTCAGCGACCGGATCTTGGACGGCTGTACATTCGTCAGACCGGCCGGCGTCACTTGGCCGGTTCCGGATTGCAGCGAGTCGTCGTCCAGGTAGCGACCGATGAGTGTGTGCTGATCGCTGAAATGGTGATCGACCCTTAGTGAAGATTGCCAGTCGTCGAATTTCTGCGAGGCGGAGCCGGTGATGTCGCCCAGCGGGACTACACCCGTTCTGCCATTCACAACCACCGTCTTGCTGGTTCCGTTCGCGGCGCCCGCGGGGATGTTCTGAAGAAACGCCTGCACCGTGGGCCGCGTTCCGGCGAGATCGGTTAGAACGCGCCGTCCTTCGTCGGTTGGCGCGCCGGTGATAGTCGATCCCGAACCTAAGCGCCGGTCGGTCCAGCGCAACAGCGATCCGAAGACGAACGTTTTATTCTTGATGATTGGGCCGCCCAACGTACCGCCGAATTGATTCTCAATGCGGAAAGGGGCTGCCGTGAAGCCGGCCTTCTTATCGGTGTTGCTGAGCGTGTTCAAATGATTGTCGTTGTGAAACCAGAACGCGCTTCCGTGGAAACTGTTGGTGCCGCTTTTGGTAATGACGTTCATCACCGAACCCGCCGCGCGGCCATATTCAGGAGCGAACTGATTTGTAATGATACGGACTTCGGAAATGATGTCCGGATTGTTCATTGACTGCACGACGCCGCCGGTGCTGGGTCCGAAGGAATCCTGCCCATCGATGATAAATGCGTTGGACCGCGTGCGCATTCCGTTGGAGGCAAATTGCAGGCCGCCGCTTTCCGTCCCCTGATTGCCGCTGCTGCCAAATTGGCTATTGCCGCTCGATATCTGACTGACGCCAGGGACCGAGCCGGCTAAGTTCAGTAGGTTCCTGTTCGTCGATAGGGGCAGTTCAGCGATGCGCTTGGAATCAAAGTTGACGCCAATCTCGGCGTTAGTGGTATTGATCAGCGGAGCATCGGTCACCACGGTCACGGTCTCGGCGCCGGCGGACACCTGCAGGTTGACCCGCAAATCCGCCGCCTGATTCAACTGCAGAACGATTGGGCCTTGTTGATACTTGGCGAACCCGCTTTTCTGCACCGTTACTTCGTAGCGGCCGACAGGCAAGAGCGGGAACCGGAACGTGCCCTCCGGCGACGATGTTGTCTCTTTGGTTGCGTTCGTGTCCAGGTTCCTGGCTTCGACTTTCGAATCGGCAATTACCGCGCCGGTGGAATCTTGAATCGTGCCGAGAATATCGCCCGTTGTGGATTGGGCGAAAGAAGTGATAGCGGACGCCACTAGGAGCGCTAGGAAGAATAAGACTTTCATTGAAGTTCCCCTTTGGAATGCAGCTACGTTGCGACTGCAATTCCCAAACGCGAACCGATTGGCCAGAGGATAGCATAAAAGGGACATGGTGTTTTCACCTCGAAGTGGGTCGGGCGCTTAACCGATCCGGGGAGGCTTGTTCCCGGCGGGTAGTGCCTCACGGTTGAGGCTCGGATACTGCCCTGGTGCCGGTTGAATCAGATGCATCGCCCAGTCGGGTTTTGGTTCGGCCGGCACGGTTAGATCGACAGGTTCGAGGTTGGGTCCCTCAGCAGGTACGGATAGATCTTGTGGCCTTCTCCCGGCAGGCTCAGTCTCGGCTTCGGATACACGGCCTCAATCCCCATCGCTTCCATCAGCCGCGCCACCCGTTTCCTATTCACCGCGAAACCCTGTGTTGGCAGCCACTCCACCATTCGCCGGCTCCCGTAAAACGGAGTCCGCATGTACTGCCCGTCGAGCAACCGCATCAACTGCAGGTTCTCTTTGCTTTCACCTAACGGCTCGTAATACAAACCCGACCGATTCGCGCCCAGCAGTTCGCACTGACGCCGGATGCTGATCTCCGCATGATCGCGGTCCACAAGTGGCCGCAGATCCTCAGTCGAGCATGCCAGCTTTTTTTTAAGCCAGTCCAGTTCCATCTTCAGGCGGCCTATCTCTTCATACAGCGCGTCCTTCCCGGATTCGGCAGGCTGTCCCTTCCGGGTCCTCCGATCTACGAAAAGCTCCGGGAGTTGCTCCACCGCAGCCTTCCTCCACTTTCCAATCTGAATCGGATGCACCTTGAATTGCGAACCAAGCTGGCTCAGCGTCTTCTCGCCCCGAATCGCCTCCATCGCCACTCGCGCTTTGAATGCCGGACTGTGTTGTTTTCTCGTCGTCGTCATCTGCTTCTCCTTTGCCTTAACGACTCGCCGAATTCTAACTTATTGCCTGGTCTGAATTCCTGGGACCACTATACTTTGTGGAGCAAGTGAAAC
>JANXXV010000177.1 GCA_025350445.1 Bryobacteraceae bacterium
TCATACGCCTTCTCGTAATATTCATTCAACGCATAACCGCTGACGGCTTTTTCCAGTTCCTTCATGGAACCGTTGATGCCCTTTAACAGCGTGACGCGATCCTTCAAACGCTCCGCCGTCACTTCCGGACGCATGGTCAGATCTTCCAGGCGGATGTCTTTGTTCGGATCCTGATAGAGCCGGTAGGGATCGAAGGCCTTGCCCAGATACCCTGCTGCCCCGCCCTTACCGATCACATTGCTTTCCTGCAACGGGCGCGGCATCTCAACGAACGGCAGCATGGGGCCTTCCGGCGGCCGCATTTTAGAGAGATGGCAACCCATGTGCGGAAAGTCGCGCGGCGAGGGCGGCTCAAGCTGACCCGATGGCGACACTTTGTCGGGCGCCCAACCGGTCATCATCTGGTAGATGGCCGCGGTGTGATTGAACAGCCCGGCCGGCGTATAGCTCATGGACCGGATCATGGTGACCTTGTCCAGTTGCTCAGCCATCATCGGCATGGTTTCGCTGACCTGTATTCCGTCAACCTTCGTCTTGATGGGCTTGAACTCGCCGCGAATATTTGAAGGTGCGTCAGGCTTGGGATCCCAGATATCGATATGGCTCGGCCCGCCTTGCAGAAAGATGAGGATCACCGACTTCGCCTTGGGCTCAATCGCCAGCGTCGAGGGCGCGGCCGTGGCCTGCATGCGCAGAAATTCAGGAAGGCTGAGGCCAATCAGGCCCGCGCCGCCGACGCGCATGAGTTCGCGCCGCGAGTATCCATCACAAGTTCTACCGGGACGTCCAGGAATCGATAGCATGACCGCTCCTTGTATTCGCCATTTATTATATCCGCGTTAGCCGCGCAAAAGTTGGACCTCCCGCGGCGTCAAACCGCGGTGCTTCCCAATCTCCAATTGCTCGATGCGGATGGGACCAATGGCAATCCGCACCAGCTTCTTCACCTTGCTGCCGACGGCTTCCATCATGCGGCGAACCTGCCGGTTCCGTCCTTCGGCGATGGTAATCTCAAGCGAGCTTCGACTCTCTGAATCGGCGGTTCGGTTCACGATAGCAGGCTTAGTGGGGCCGTCGTTCAATACTACGCCGTCCCGCAACAGTTGCATTTGTTCATCGCTAATCACCGTGGCGGCCTTCACCAGGTACGTCTTCGGAACCTTGTAATCGGGATTGGTGATGCGCTCGGCAAACTGCGTATCGTTGGTAAGAATCAACAAACCGCTGGTGTCCTGATCGAGCCTGCCCACTGGCGAAACAAACTGGCCGATCTCCGTCAGCAGGTCGTAAACAGTGGCGCGCCCTTCCGGGTCTTTGTACGTCGTCAGGTATCCCGCCGGCTTGTAAAGCAGCACATACAATTTGCCCAACGCGCGAACGGGCTTGCCGTCCAGTGTGACATTGTCGCGTTCCAGGTCCACCCATTTGTCGGGCGATTGAATCACCTTACCGTTCACCGCTACCCGCCCCGCGCCAATCCAACTGCGCGCTTCGGTTCGCGAACCAAGGCCTGCTTTTGAGATCACGCGCTCCAGCGTCTTGATGGGACGGTCCGGCACGCCTGCTTTGGGCGGCGGTTGTTTCATGCGGCTGCCGTTAGCAGCACCGGCTCGCCGCGGGTGATCACAATCGTGTGTTCGTAGTGGGCCGAAAGGCTGCCGTCCAAAGTGCGCATGGTCCATCCGTCGCGCTGTAATTCAGCCTTTCCGCAGCCAGCCGCGATGATCGGTTCAATGGTCAGCACCAAGCCTTCGGTCAACCGCTGCCGCGCCTGCGGATCGGCGAAATTCGGCACCGTGGGCGGCTCATGAATGGTACGGCCCACCCCGTGTCCGCAAAGTTGCCTGATCACGCTGAATCCGGACCGCCGGACTTCACGCTCCACCGCGCGTCCAATATCGCAGACGCGGTTGCCCGCGCGCGCAAAACGCAGCCCCTGATAGAAAGCGCTCTCGGCCGAGCGCACCAGTTCGCGCCCGCGGCTGCCCACGGGAGGCACGTGCAGACTAACGGCGGCGTCGGCGTGGAAGCCATCTTTCTCCGCCACCAGATCCAGCTTCACCAGATCACCCGGCTGAATCACGCGGCTTCCGGGAACCCCGTGAATCGCTTCATCATTGACGCTAATACACGCGCATCCCGGAAACCGGTAGACCTGCCGCGCCGAAGAACGCGCGCCGTGTTCCGCCAGCACTGCCGCGCCGAAGGCATCCAGTTCCCCCGTGGTGACACCGGCCTTCACCTGCCCCGACATTACTTTCAACGCCTGCGCGACAATGCTGCCGATGGTCTTCAGCTTCTCGAATTCAAACTGCGATTTGATGGACATCGCTATTCAGTCTATCCGCCGGGACCGCAGCCACGCATCCCGGTGCCGCCGCTGCCCGGCCGTCGCCTGTGGATCGGTCTCCAGATCCCACCGGCTTTCCGGCTCCCTGCCCAACATAACTTCGATTTGCATCACCGTATTCCGGCGCGTGATGGACACCGTGATCTTTTCGCCGGGACGATAGTTGCTCAACTTCGCATCCCACTGTTCGGAGCGGATGCGCTCCGTGCCGATGCCGAGAATCTCGTCGCCGGCATCGAATCCCGCTTCGTAGGCCGGGGTTCCGCGCGGCACTTGGGAGACAGTCAGCCGCCCCCCATCCACACGGGTCTGCGCACCCAGCCATGCTTTGCCGGGGCTATTCCGGTCCGGCGCAAAACGAAGGCCGTACCACTCGATGGCCTCTTTGTATTCGAGCTCGCCGGTGCTATCGAACGTCCGCGCCAACCATTCGCGCATGCCGGGGCCCGCCAGTTCTTGAACAACGTCACGAAACTGCTCCGGCGTAAACCCCTTCTCCAGCGGATACCGCGCGAGCGCCACGCGCATCACATCGTCCAGCGACTTCTTATCCGAAGTTGCCTTGCGGATCTTCGCATCCGGCAGAAACGCCACCACCGCGCCCTTGGTGTAATAGCTGATGGCCGTGTTCACCGTATTCTCGTCGGGCTTATAGAACTTGATCCAAGTATCGAAAGACGACATCGACAGCGATTGCACCAGCCGTCCGGGCGTAGTCTGCAACTGCTGGATGAGCCGGGACAGTTCGGCGAAGAAATCCAGATCGCCGGAGAGTCCCGCCCGGTAAACCGACAGTACCGCGTAGTAGCTGGTGAAGCCTTCGGCAATTCCCAGGCTCTTCGTATACGGCTCCGTCTCGTACTCTCCGCGAATAAACTCGGTCGGCTTTAATCGCTTCACGTTCCAGGTGTGGCAGAACTCGTGGCTGACCAGATGCAGCCAGCGCAGGTATGTCCCGGGAGTGCGCATCGCCGCGCGGCTCGCCATGATCGCAGCGGAGTTGCTGTGTTCCATACCGCCGCCGGCATCGGTCAACAAATTCAGGAAGACATACCGGTCGTAAGGCAATCCGCCCCACATGCGCGCATTCTCGCGGACAATCCGCTCCACATCTCTGGCCGAGCGCGGTCCATCCCACAACCCGCCCTCGCCCACATTGACCAGAACGTGCGGCTTGCCCGCCACCGTGAATTCATAGAGCGCCGGGTTGCCGGCCACAATCGGCGAATCCACCAGCGCTTCATAGTCCACCGCGCGATAGTGATGCGGCGCACTCGAAGCCGCGGGCATTCCGGTGATGCTGGTCTTCCAGGTCCGCGGCAGCATCAGCCGCACTTCATGGGGACGCGAAGCGGATTCGGCCAGCGTCAGATAGGTGGCCGCGCCATTGAGCAGCGCAAAATCCCGATCCACCCAATTGTCCTGGACGGACATTTCATGGCTATAGACGCGGTACCTCACCGTCACCGCGTTTGCGCCGCCGGTCTGAATCCGCCATCGATTCTTGGCGGACTTTTCAACCGTCAAGTTTCGCCCGCCCGCGGCTTGTGCCGCTACCGCTTCCACGTTCCTGGCGAACTCGCGGATAACGTAAGGCGTCCAAATCGCCATCTTCAACTCAATCTGGCGTTGACCCGCGGAAGGAACCGCGGCCTCAACCTCAACATAGTGAGTCTGTGGCCGCGGGATGCTAACCGTATAGCGAATCGGCTGCAGCGCTTGGCCGGCGCAGACTTGGACCAGGATGGCAAAGGACAGGAAGCCGTTCAGGAGTCTGGTTTCGTGTCCCACGAATTGTCCGACCAGATGCGCCGAGGCCCGGCCAGGGGGCCAGGCCGCCGGCGAGGGCGCCCGCCCCACCGGAGCAAACACTAGATCACGTCGTACAGAAACGCGGTGTACTTTGCTCCCTTCAATGTGTTTTCAATTGTGGGCCACACCTTTTGGTGAAGGGGAGTCGCAACCCAGGCTTTTCGCTGGTCTTCCGTGTGGAAGCTTAACATCAGCCGGTACGTGCAGTTCGCCGGGACCTTGCCTGCCATCTCCGCCCGCAACTTCATCAATTTCACGTCCACAAAACCGGGCTGCTTGCTGATGGCCGGACGGAACGTATTCTTGTAGTTCGTCAGCATCTCCTTCTCTTTCGCCGGATCCACTTCCAGATCCAACTGCAGTTGGATAGGATGAGGCGCATCCGCTGCCTGCAGAGCAAGCGCGGCAGCCGGAGCTATTCCGATGATCTTCAAACAATTTCTGCGATTCATGTTCTGACGTTCTCCCTTTCAATTACGGACGAATTCCCACGGCGCTCAACGAAATCCGGTAGATTCCGGTGCGCGCGGTAATGTACAAAGCTGTAGCGTATTCCCCGGAACCCATCGGCGCCTGATCCACAGTGGAGGGGTTCTTCCCCCAATGTAAATTGGCCGGTGTCTCCGGCGGTTTGATGGTGCCCAGATGCTTCCCCTCGGGCGTGATGACCCAGATGCCGCCCGGTCCGGTTTCGTATATTTTGCCGTGCGTATCCACCTTCATGCCATCGGG
>JANXXV010000212.1 GCA_025350445.1 Bryobacteraceae bacterium
TTTAGGCTTGTGGAATTGTTCCCAGTTTCGCTTGCGTCGAAATTCCAGCAGAGCGGTCATGACGCTATTGTTTACCATTGGGAACCTCTCCTCACTCACCCAAGATAGGTATTGCTGTTATGCCATTCCAAAAACTTTGACGAAGGCCTATCCTTTTCCGTTGCAGGCACAACGACCAGCTTTCGGCCATGCAGCGCGTAGTAATCCCGGCCATTCTCAAATTCTTCTTTGATCTTTCTGCTTACTTCGACAGAAAGATCGGGCGTGACTGACAAATAACCAGAATCAAATAGTTTGTGAAGGTCTGAGCGCAGCAGCAAGCCGTTAGCCGTAACGTTTGGGCCTGATTTTGCAAACGGTTGGATGTGCGCGGCCTCAAGTACAGGGAGAGTGCGTTCGCCAGTGATAGTGCAGCGTCGCGTGTACGCGTCTGTAACAAGAACTCGAAAGGCCCCTTGGCCAAGCCTGGCTCTGGTTAGGAATTCAGCACCGTACCTTGCGACCTCTTCGGCCGATGGGGAGGCACCGTCTGCTCGAAGAGGAGGCTGCTTAGGAGCTATTCTGGCAAGCCGATCTTGGACTTCCATCCATACTTCTTGCCCAATTCTCTCCTCGCTCTCATAACTCTTTCCCTGGACAATGCTCGGCGCCCAATTGGATGGAGCGGGAATCCAATCTCGCCTTTGAAGAAAGAAAGGATTCGCCAAAATAGTACATCCGATGGTCGGGTCGTGCTCGTGTGGCTTATTCGATCTGAATTTCTCAATCATCGCCTGCAGCGCTTCGAGAGAAGCAGCGCCATTCTTTTCGTCGAACGCCTCCCAAGCTAGTGACAACGGCAGATTAGAGTGACTGACAAAGAAGCCACCCCCAGCTATGAAATTATCCGAGCTATGTAGCTTGAAAAGAAAAGGGGCACCAGGCGGGATTATCTGGAATGATCCAGACCCTCCAGGCCGCCAGAAGTTGACCTCATCAGGCTTGCGGCTGGCAAGAAACTCAAACCACTTATTGTCCGTTACGCCGACATAGAACTTCATAGAGTCCTGGGGCCACCGGTTTGCGCTCCCCTCACCTAAATCACTCGCAATCAAACGGAATTCATAGAGGGCAGTTTCGATGTCGTCGACAATTTCTTGGGCGATGATGTTAAGGGTGATTTACGGGAAATGGTTCCTGGACACCTTTTCCCGTTCACTGATTTTCTTTTTGTTTACCTCAGGAAATCTGCAACAGGCCGACGATTCAGCTTTTCATGGTATGTCTGGTTGCTGTAATCCTTTAGACAGTCATAGCAGGCCTTTTCGCAATGACATGTACTACAGATCTCATAGGCCTTGCGCACTACCTCTGACCAGTTATTGAATCCCTCTTTAGCAAACCCTGCACCTCCTGGGGTCCTGTCGTATAGAATAATCTCGACTTTGCCTCCCTCGGTGCGTTTTCCCAGCCAGCGCCAAGAGACTCCGATGTCCATTGCCTCAATGTCCAATACAGCACACAGCCCTGTCTGCAAAGAATATGCGAGTGACTCGACAGAGGGGACTGGTGCCTGGGGGCGAGCGATCAGACAGAACGTTTGAAACTCATGCCCATATGCTAGAGGAGCCGACTGTTTCCCCCAGGTCAAGGTATTCTCACAGTACACGTTGCCTGAGAATGCCCTAAGCCTCTTGTGCTTCTGACCGGACTTCACCGAACTGAGAGGTTCACTGCAGCCACACTTGGGGCAAAGCATAAACCCTTTATTCCCAGGACCGAGATTGTAGCGGAAGAGGTGTCCTTTATCCTTTAAGGCCACATGAAACAGTCCGAAGTCGCGAAAAAGGTCCGGTTCGACAAAATCAATAAAGTGGGTGAGCGTTTGTCGTTGGCGAACCAGCGTGGTTTTTCGATGGCGTGTAGCCCCCTGGTTGTCTTTGTCGATTCGCACACTAAAGGCTACTGGCTCAACGAAAGGCCTGAGGTCTTGGGAAGGATTAATCGTCTTGTGGCAGACGGCGCATTCTCCCTTAAACTCGCCCTGAGTACGTTCAATTCTGATTTGTTCACAATCCCTGCATTTGGAATACCAACGACGTTCCGGTTTGTCCGTTTCGCTGACAACATATAGCCCTGCACTCGTAAAAACTTTCTTGTGGGCAATGACCTGAGCTCCTGGTGCAAATTCGGCGATGGCAAGGGCGCGGTCACGACTGAGTTCTACATCTACATCACGTGACCAACGTGTCCAGCCGGTTTCCAATGTTACGACTTCCAAAGGAAATGCGTAGCGGGGAAGAAATCCACGTTTGGCGAGAACCGCAATGACATCACTGCCCAAAAGATCCTTGATAGCGCGTTCTATTTCATCGGTTCTATTTCCTGCTTCGAAAACCTTCTTGCGTTCCGCAACCAATGCTTTCAACTCGTCAGTAATTCCAATGAGAATCTCCTCATACTTCTCTTTAGCCAAGGCTTTCGCGCCTTGAAATCCTTCAAGTGCCTTTAAGCCAGATCGTGCCGCTTCGGTTCGAAATATATTTGCTTCACTTTGTTGGCTTAGCCAATTCTCAAATCCACGAAGTACGGCCTGCGGTACTTTAAACCACTGTGAAGGGATGTTCTCTCTTGAATCCGGTGCCAGAAAGCTTTCGAGCCGTATACTCTGCGCGATGCTGCCTATAACCCGTTCTTCTACGATCTTGGTTCGTAAGAATTGTGCAAAGACCATGGCATTGAAATGTCGCTGGGCAATAATGCGGTTGTTTATAAAGACGATTGGGGTTCGCACTTCGCCGGACATCAATCGAGGAGGGTCACTCCAGGCATCAGCATCGTATTTCGTCCGACGGCAGAGCGTGACGCAGACGGCGTTTTTATCTTCGCCGCGTCCAGCACGTCCTACCCGTTGGACATAATTGGCACTTGTGGGAGGGGCATTACGCAGCAGGACCTTTTGCAGATCTCCGATATTGATTCCCATTTCGAAGGTCGTCGTGCTGCTGAGCAGGTTGACGCCCTCCGCAGCTCGAAATGCATCTTCAATCTTCTTGGCCAGGTCTTTTTCGATCTGGGCAGTATGCTCTTCTGAGTTCAGGGTGCTGAAATGTGGCACAATAGCGCCGGACACCCAACGACCGATCATGTTCTCATTTGCAGGGTTGAAGGACCGAACCAGCAGCTGACCCTCGCATTCCTTACGCGGGCAGCACTGCCCAGCCGAGTAGGCGGTCACAATCCCACACCGATCACAGACATGTCGGCGAGATGGCTTCACAACAAGAATGCGCTCATGATCGAGTTTCCACTGTCCCCTAATTTCAATCAGGAGCAAGTTGGAAGTTAGAAAGCCCCAAATCCGTTCAGCAATGTCCATAATATTGTCTTGCGGAAGAGGAAGCAGGCGCCTCAAATAGCTGGTAATGAAGTTGTGCCGATATGTACCGTCCTTATTGACAAGAGGTAGCCACCCTTTTGTGTTTCTGATCTTATCTTTTCGCAACACATAGGCTATGGGTGCAGAAACACGACCGAATGCCGGAGCGTCAGGTTCGACACTTCTTGGAAGCGTGAATGCTTTTGCCTGACGAATAAACCCCAGCAATACTTGGAGTACAGCGTCGGTTTCAGATGGATTGAGGTGTGGGGCATTCAGGAGTGTGCGAAACAGCCCCTTTTCTCTTTCGTTGACGCGATACTCGACTGCGACCAATCCGAAATCTTCTGCAGATTCGCGAGCGGCATCGGGAATCCCAAAGTATGCAAATGTCTCTGCAATCCAGAGGTCTCGCATGCCTTTTGAGTCTGGTTTCTCATCCGGCAATCGCGAGACCGGCAAGAAGAAGTCTGGATCGTGGAAGTCTGATTCCTTATCGCCGAATTCGGCAAGGTACTGAGCCAGGTCAACGAAGGTCAATGGCTGGGCCTGTGCCCTTACAACTTCCGTGATCTTGCGTCCCAGATCGTACGAAAATGTCTCTTCCTCAAGGAGGGATGGAAACGCAGCGGCGCGCTGGCGGTTGTCCGTGAAGCAGAGCAATTTTCGTGGGAGTCTTCCAGCAGTTTTTTGAGGAGTGACCTGGAAATGCGCCAACGGAATGGCCATCGCCATCCCTATTTCATCGTCAGATTCTTGAAAGCGGCGAACCGGTTCGAGGCCTGAGCTATTTCGCGCCCCGCAGTTCGGACAGGAAGTTAAAGGCTTTTTCTCTTGCTTGTAGAGGTTCTCACGATCTCTTGCCCTTCCAGTATTCGGACATTGCCGATGGAAGATCTGTATTGATCGGAGATGGGGCTGAGCACAAGCACAATTATCTCCTGCCCCCGGGTCATTCTTTTTCCCACAGATCACACACCAATTCAGTTTGGCGGGATTGGCGAATAGGTTCTCTTGTTCTTCATCCTCCTCCTCGCCTTTCGGCTGCGTCGGATACGGCAAGCTGCCTTCGACACTGAAATAGGACCAATAAGAATCCGCAGCCCAGCTTAATTCCGTACTGAACGAATCAAAATCGGGCCTCACTTCGTCGGTTTCGTTGTCAGGACTTTGCGCCCGCCGCGGTCCTAAATCTTGCAACGCGCCAAAAAGGTATCCGCACTTGCGGCAGCTTACTACCTCCACCAACTTTGACACTCTATCAGCACGATGACAAGCTGGGCAGTCTCCTTCGGGCACATCCGTTCCATGCTTTCTTGATACAAAAAAAGCGGCTTCTGTATCACAACGATCGGGGCAGTCATTGTGGAGACAGACGTGTAACCCGCCCTGCGCTCTCACAAAATAGTGCAATCGAGTGGGCAAGAGGTCTTCATGTGAGCCATCTTTCTTGGCGGCTGCGACAATCTCCAAGAGAGCTTGGAGCCCTTCCTTTGATTGTGGGTCCTGTGGCCAAATGGCTGTCGCTGCTTTGTCTAGGAGCGTTGCTTGGGTGAGTGTTTTTCGGAGTCGATACAGGTTGTCATCGTGAGCAAGCAGATCAGCAAGTGGTTGGTTTGCAGTCTCAGCTCCCAGAAGATGCCGAACATCGGCTTGAGGATCACCGCGCAAGACCTCAGCTACTTGTAGGTAGTTGTTGAGCGAAGGAGTGAATGCTGGTTGCTTAAGCGAGGGTTCAATTGTGTCTCCGCCGATCGGGTTGTCTTCTGAAAACGTTTCATCGAAGAGATTAGAGGCAAACTGCCTGACGTTCTTTCTGCTTGAGGGATCATCTTTCTTGCCAAGTGTCGCGGATGTTGCAATGCATGTGAGCCTCTCAAGACCAAGACGATCTTTGACTCGACGAATCAGGAAAGCAATTTCAGTAGATTGGACACCGCGGTAGGCATGGGCTTCGTCCAATACCAAGAACTTGAGTCGGGCGTTTTCAAAAATGGGGGCATCGACCGGACGCTCCAATAGATATTCCAGCATCGAAAAATTCGTAATAAGGACTTGCGGCGGCGTGGCACGAATGGCGTCACGGTGGTTAAGCTTGTTCGGAATATCTCGTGTGAGTTGATTACTAAGGCGGCGCTCGACCTCCTGCTGTAATTGCCGCTGGGTCATGCCTGCGTCAGCTAATTGTTCTCGAATACTTTCTCGAATCCGTCCGACATACTCCTTCTGATCGGTAGGTGTCTGGCCGGTAAACCGGGCGAATGTAATGTGGGGGTGATCCCGCAACATCTGTTCCCATTCCCCCAATTGGTCGTTGACCAAGGCATTGAGCGGATAGATGATAATGGCGCGGAGGCCTGAGGCGGGATCGCTGAGCAAATCATCCAGAATAGGAATCTGATAGCACAGCGTCTTGCCGCTGCTCGTCCCGGTGGCAATGATGGCGTTGTGTCTGCCTAGTAAGAGTCGAAGAGCATCTGTCTGATGTTTCCATAAACCGTGTCCACTAAGACGCTGTCGGATTGTCTCGATCGTCTTTGGATGCAGCGAGAGTGATTCCAACGGTGCGCCGGGCCGATAATTCTGGGCTTTTTCTAGATAAGGACCGTTGACCAACTCTTGAGCAGAGAGTTTCGCCTCCCAAGTCTGTTTAGCATGATTGAAGGCATGATGAATTCGGTATTGAGCCTTGAGCAGCTCAAGGTAAGGCAGAAACACCTCTTTATGAAAACGAGTCGTTAGTGATTCCATAGTGAAGAACCTATGTGAACATTCATGTGCTGGAGACGATAGATGATTTCGTCATTCCGGTGGGCATCCCAAATCATCCTTAAATAGGGCAGCTCCCCGCGTTTATTGATTACCGCTACATCGGGCAAACTGATCCCGGGTCTGGACATCCAGCGATAGAGCCTCCAAAGCAATGAAGGATCGCCACAGTAATCGAGCTGGCATTGCTCGTTTTCTACATCAGCTAGCGTCGCCCTAGATTCCGCTATCTTCCAGAGAACTCCTTTTTGGACAAAGAACCCGTCTTTCTCATATTTGCGAAGCAAGTAAGGTGAAAGCCGAAGACTCGGTGCGATAATGTCGCAAGCGAAGAGGAGGTCATCCCACTTCATTCCCTCTTGTGTTTGACAGAGAAGGAACCATGGAAGAAATGCACCAGGAAGTTTGCTCCAGCATTTTTCCATTCCTGCCTTTGGATCATCCTTGTAGATTTGATATTGCTCCGAAAATCCTGACGCTTGAATGGAGAGAATCATTTTGCCATGTGATACAGGTGGACGATAGAAATCTGTCAACTGTTTGAAGCTCTTGGCTGTTCCGGACTTCGTTTTCTCGTAATTGAGAGGGCGTTTGCTCCAATTCCAAACATAGAAGTCTTTCCCGTCGTCTAGATGCACCTCTCGTGCTTCCCATTTCCCAAAGGCAAGTTTCCTATCTATGAAAACCCTAAATTTGTCACTTAGAACTACTTGATTATCTTTGTAGTACCCGCGAGGAATTGCCAGACATAAAATTGGCCAGTCTTCAATCTTGACCTCATCGTGAGGTAGTCTTGAGAAATTGGCCGCATGCGATCCCGTCCCCACGAAGAAACGCGCTTCGATTTTTGAGCTCGGTCTAAATCTAATGATTGCGGGGTTTCCATGATCTCCCAATCTGAGTTCAGCAAACTTTCCCGTTGGCCATAGATAGGTCACAAAACACTGCGTCCCGTCGTTAAACTCAAACCTCGTGTTTGAGGGGCACTCCATTTCTTCAAACCCATCGCGAGTGATGTTCGGAAGTTGGGCGGGAGATACAAGGACGTAACTGTGCAAGGGAAGATACTCGCGATCTGGGTTAACGAGACGACCATTATTATCCAGATCAAAGAGGCCCCAAGGACTAATTCCTCGCAGCCTCTGGGAGTCCGTTGCATTGGCTCCGATAAGTTTTAGCGAGAGAGTGGACTGAAACGCCAGGGAATTGAGAATTAGCTCGTCTGGACTTGCTGAAGCAGGTTGCCTGAGATTCTCAAGGCACCACGTTGCAGGCAACTTATTCTGATGGATGCTAGGTAGGTAAAGCCGAATGCGCCCTCGTTGCTCATCCCAATTGAGTTGAGCGCGGTCACGAATGAGGAACTCAGGGTTTGTCGGTAGAAGAAATTCTGCTGTCTCTGGCACCTCCTCAAAATATTCGGCTCGCAGGAAGCAGGCTTTAGACAACTCGGTGACAGTCCACTCTGGATTAGCGGTGAGAATTGTTCTCGCATCCAGTAGTTCTCTTATGAGTGACGTACTTGTGTTTCGATTTTCGATCAGAAAGTTCTTCAGGCGGGTTCGGGAGCCGGTACGCTTCGCAATCGCTTGTGCCCACTCTTCATCGGTGAATACTTCCCAGTTGTCCAGCCAGGACGCCCAGTCGCAAATCTCCAAGAAACCGTCCCACAACGAAAGCGGGATGCCGATCTGAGAGACGGCGACGCTAACATAGAAATGAGGCGTTCGCCGTATGGTCCTGCTGACAATGCGCAAACCGTGTCTCTCTGAAGCACGGAGGAAGGAATTGTTCAACTCGGCCTGTTGATTTGCAGGAATGGAGGGGCTTCCTACCAAGGAGGCGAAGTAAGGCCAAAACGTACTTTCATCGTACTCAAAGAATGCCAGCCCTCCGTAAAGCACTATTAAACAAGCCGGATATCTGTCCAAATCTCGTTTCCAAACATTCCATTCTGATCTTACTGCAAATGAGAATTCGTCCCATTTCTCTCTATTGGGAATTATGGGCAGGAGGGCTCCAGGGTTGTCCCGTTTAGACGCATCGATGGCCGCCAGCTTTTCTTGAAACGATTCTTCCCAATCTGGTAGCTGATACGCCATAACCACGGCTGTGCGGCTTTATATAAGCAGGCAGAGTCTCCTCAATACACCTCTGCACCGCCTATCCCATAAACACAGTGTCAGCATGCCAATCTAGAAATTGCCGCATAGATTGCTCGGAGACAATCCCTCGGTAAGGGCTTCCAAGCGACCCAAACAGGATTCCCATGGCATCAGGAACGTGCCGCAGAATACCCCTTTCCCCGCGGGAAAGCACTGCAACTTGAGAGGGAGTTTGCCCTGGAAATGGAACCAATAGACTTATTTGAGGCCCAGCAGGGGAGGGACAGAAAAATATATTTTCTCTGTTTTACTGCCTACACTGTGCCTACATTGAGACCGGCTGGAAGGGGGAAGATGTGTAAGTGCTTGATTTTTGGTGGGCCGTGTAGGGGTCGAACCTACGGCCCGCTGATTAAGAGATGTCCGATTGACCAAACTCAGCAAGCCCAGGAGCATGTATCTGAGCAAAACAACGAAGATGTGGATTAATCAAGCTCGTGCTGGATCAGCCTGGGTTGGGGTATTCCGGTAGCAGGGTGGTAGCAAGCAACGGAAACATCTTGCCCTACTTGGCACTGAGATTTTGGCTCACGAGATGATGAGCTTAAGAA
>JANXXV010000218.1 GCA_025350445.1 Bryobacteraceae bacterium
CTTTGTACGCATCCGGCAGTTCGGCTTTCTGGCCGATCGGTCGCGCGGAAAGAAATTGGCGCTATGCCGCGAGTTGCTCGGTGCGCCTCCCCCTCCGGTGGACGCCGCTGTCGCGCCGAGCCTAGAGGTTAAGACCTACGAGAAGGATCGCAAACTGTGCCCGGCTTGTGGAACTGGCCACATGGTTCGCTTCGTAGTTGCGCAATGGCCGGGTTTTGTTTCGCTGTTACCGCGGCAGGACTCTTCATGAGATGAGGCTTCCCTTGCGAGAAGTCGATTATCGAACACGGGCCTTCGCTGAGGTCTCCGGGGAGGTTTGCCCGCAGACCCTTTTCCGTGTCGAAATCTCACCCAAAACGCCGCTGCGCGGGAGTTACAAGCCGTTCGGAGAGCGATTTGGCGATCCGTCCGGCACCCAGAAGAGACACTCTGAGACCAGCAACCACAGTCAGAAAACTATTCAATCCCCATAGAGCACGGTCCGGCTCAGTTCAACGCATTCTATCGGTAATGTTCCGGCTCGGATATCATCTACACCACTACACTTTGCGCCGGAACATTACCGATAGCATCCTCTCCGTTGCCGTCTAGCAATCCGGGTCAGATCTCACTCAATTTAGTCCAACCACATTTCATCTGGTGCTGGCTCCGAGTACTTTCGATTTCGGCGACCATGCTCAGGCAAGGCAACAGATCGGGCGGAACGAGTTTTCGAGAAGGAAGCATCAAATGCCGGGCCCGGCCGCCGCTGAATAAAATCAAACAGCACGGGCGGCGGATTGCGCCGAGTCAGCATCCCTCAGGCGTGAACGTGTGCGGGCTTGCGGCCCTTCGGCGGGCCGGGCTGTTCGTCCCCGGAGATGCCGGCCAGCACAACGGGGCCCCGGTCCGGAAATTCGGCGATCAGGGACAGGCTACCGCCCATGGCCTCGACGGTCTTGCGCAGCGTAGAGAGCAGAAGATCGCTGCGCTTTTCGAGCCGGGAAACGCCGTCCTGGCTGATGCCAAGTTCCTTAGCCATGCGAACCTGCGTGAGCTTTCGCGCGTGCCGTAGTTGCTGAAGTGTCATCTCTTCGGCGATAAGCTGCGCCGCTCGTACTTCGATTTTCTTGCGCCGTTCGGGGCTCAGTTCCCTGCGAAGTTTATCGATGTTTCTCATGGTCATTTTCCTTTCTTCTGCTTCTTCTCTTGTTCCTTGATGCGCGTCAAATGGGCGTCGTAGCGGGAGTCGGCCTTGTCGATAAGCTGGAGGTAAAAGCGTTTTCCGCCACCGCCAGATTTGTCGCCTCCGCAGAGTATGATCCCGCGGCGTTTGGGGTCGAAGGCGAAAGCGAAGCGCCAAACGCCGTCCGCCGCATCGAACCTGACTTCTTTCATATTGTGGTGCCGTGAGCCGTTCAGAGTATCCACGCGAGGCCGCCCCAGCCGCGGCCCGAACTGCTCAAGCAACCTGACAGCCACAAGCAGTTCGTCCTGCACATCTTCCGGCAGTTTTCCATACTCCGGGACGAAACCGTCATGGAAGTCAACATTCCACTTCACCCTTACAGTATGCCGTTTAAGTAATATGTTGTCAAGAACATACTATGATGCCCTTAAGGGTCTTGCATTTAAGCACGATAAACCACATTCTCGCGTTTAAAAGAGACCGCCGATGTTCCGCCAAGTAATCTCAGAACGTAAGGTCCCTTTAGCCTCGGTCCTGCGACGTATGATAGATGCGCCAAATCTCGATGGCGCCCTCGCGTATGCTGTAGACCGCAACGTACGGCATGGGCGTAAACAACAACTCCCGCGTTCCTTCGACAAGTCCTAACCTGCCACGGTAGGCCGCGTCCTTCAAGGCGCGGATACCATCGTAGAGCTTTCGCATCGTCGGCTGGCGATACTGCGGGTGGTGCTCTTTGAGGTAATCGCCGATGCTCTGCATGTCGGCAGCGGCGGGCGGCGTCCAGCGGATACGCATTTAGGATCGGAGCATTTCTTCAAAGCGGGCGTCCATCTCTTCTTCTTCGATGAACTCCCCCCTGTCGGCGTAGGCTTTGCCTTCCAGCACGGCAGCGCGGAAACGCGCTTCTTCGTCCAACAGCCGCAAGGCGGCGTCTTTCACAAGCTGGCTCGCGTCGGCTTTACCGTCGCGGCGGGCTATTTGCGTCAGTTGCGTTTCCTGCTCCTGCGTAAATTGAACTTCCATGGGCGAGGGCTCCTTCTTTCACGATACCGTGAATCTTATTCGGTCATAACCAACCCGCGCCTCGTTGCCGGGGCCTGTTCTCTAATGGAAGCATTGCGAGTGATCTCCGCGTTGTTGGCTCTCCCCGGCCTGCCTGTGTTACCCATTCCGGCCAGCGCGGTAGCGGGATGGATGGAACTGTTACAACGTCATCCGGTCGCGGGAGGAGATGTATTTGATTTGTGAATCGTTGCAGATGCAAGAGTGGCAATTTAGGGGTGGAAGCAGCGATGGTGGCGGGGGCCAGAGCTTGTTCGAGAACCTGGCGCGCCAAACTGGCTGCCGAAATGCCTTTCGCGCGGGCCTGCATTTGCAGAGCCGCGTATGTCATGGCTGTGTTTCCTTTGCTCTTTCTTTCCAGAGTAAAGGATATAGGGGACCTTTCACGCTTTTCCAATAGAAGTACGAGCGGGGCTTACCTGACCGGTATTTCGATGACGGCGTAGCTTCCCGGTGTTGCCGCGTCAATAGCGCCGATGATCTTTGGAATCATCCGCTGCACCGACCGCCACCGGTTCCGGCCCTGGAGATTCCGTTGGTAAGCAAGGCTATTGTCAGTGGTGAGCAACTACTCAAAGCCCGCTTCCTCGGCAACGCGCAGGAGGTGCCCATTCGTGAGGGTGGCCCAGCCTTCCTGGCGTGTCGTTCTGATTGTATGCCCCGCGAGAAAGCGTTTTATCGCAACCGGCGTTCCCTGGTCAAACAGGATGTGCATTACTGAGCGAGAACGGGCGCGGGCGTTTCGGCCTTCATCCCCTCAGCCACAATCTGATACGACCGCAGCCGGTCCGCATGATGATACAGATCCGAAGTAAAGATGAACTCATCCGCCTGACTCATCTCCTGCAGCGCCGTAAGCTTACGCTTCACCGTCTCCGGGCCGCCGATAATCGCCGCGCCGAGTTTGCTCTCCACTACCGATCTTTCCTCCGCGCTCCACAGCCGGTCCATGCTCTCCACCGGCGGCTCTGTATAAACCGGTTCGCCGCGGATCAGATGAAGAAACCGCTGCTGCGGAGTGGTCGCCAGGCGCTGCGCCTGTTCGTCGGTCTCCGCCGCAACCACCGGGACGCCGATCATCGCATACGGCGCCTGCAGCCATTCCGAAGGCCGGAACTCCAGACGATAAATGTACAAAGCCTCCCGCATCTGCTCCGGTGCGAAGTGGCTGGCGAAGGCGAATCGCAATCCCAACCGCGCCGCCAGTTGCGCGCTATACGTGCTCGATCCAAGCAGCCAGACAGGCACATTCGTACCTTCTCCGGGAATGGCCCGCAGCCGTTGCCCCGGCACTTGAGGCCCCAGATAGGCAAGCAGTTCCTGCACCTGCCGTGGAAAATCATCCTCTCCGCTCAATCCGCGCCGCAGCGCCCGCGCCGTCAAACCATCGCTTCCCGGCGCGCGCCCCACGCCCAGATCAATGCGCCCCGGATACAGCGATTCCAAGGTTCCAAAATGCTCGGCGATCACCAGCGGGGAATGATTCGGCAGCATGATTCCGCCCGAACCCACCCGCAGCGTTGCCGTTCCGCCGGCCACATAACCAATCAGCACCGAAGTGGCTGCGCTGGCAACCCCGCCGATATTGTGGTGCTCGGCCAGCCAGAAGCGTGTGTAGCCCCACCCTTCCACATGACGCGCCAGATCCAGCGTGCGCTGGAATGCATCGGCAACCGTACCGCCGGCTTTCACCAAAGCAAGATCCAGAACAGAAAACCCGGTCATACTTATTTGGATGATTTCGCCTGAGCCGGAGATGCGCTCCTCTTATTGTTGATAGACTCACGGCAACACATGTGGACCGACTCAGACCTGCAGCACGATATCGAAAAAGAATTAGCCTGGGAACCCAGCGTTCACCCGAAGCAGATCGGCGTTGCCGTAAAAGCGGGAGCCGTTGAGCTAAGCGGCCACGTCGACAGCTCCTGGGAAAGGTGCGTGGCCGAGCAGGCCGCCTGGCGCATCGTCCACGTGAAGAGCGTAACCAACGAGATTCGCGTTGAGCTTCCCTTTCCCGCCATGCGCTCCGATGACGATATTGCGCTGGCAGCCATGGGCATCCTGGAATCGAACTGTCTGGTGCCCGAGACGGTGGAAGTACAAGTAGCCGGCGCCTTAGTCACGCTGAGGGGTACGGTGGAATGGCAGCACCAGAAGGAGGAGGCCGAACGCGCGCTTCGCCCGCTGAAAGGTATTCAGGGCATCCGCAACGAAATCCGGATTGATCCGGCCGGCCCTCTCGGCGACGTTCGAGCGGCCATCGAGGAAGCTCTGAAACGGAACGCGCTTGTCGATTCGAGCCACATTAAAACGCACGTGGTTCACGGCGTGGTCAGTCTCCGCGGTGCCGCCCGCACGCGAGCCGAGCGCAACGAGGCGATGCATGCAGCCTGGGGCGCTCCCGGCGTCACCAAGGTGGAAGATCACATTACCATCGGGCCGGTGCGCGGCGAGTAGACCGCTAGTCTGCCGCAA
>JANXXV010000232.1 GCA_025350445.1 Bryobacteraceae bacterium
GCCTGTCAACGGACGAAACTACACCCGGCTGATCCTGCTGATGCCCGGCACCAGCGACCAGGGCGGTTCACAGACCAGAGGCACGTTCTCCGGTACGCAGCTCATCTCCGTTAACGGCCAGCGCCGCCAGGACAATAACTATACCGTCGATGGCGTGGACAATAACTTCCAGATGATGAATTCCCCCGGGGCCTCGCCGCCGATGGACTCCATCCAGGAGTTCCGCGTGCTCAACAATACCTCGGCGGAGTTTGGCCGTTCCTCCGGCGCGAACGTCAACATCGCTATTAAATCGGGAACGCGCGATCTCCATGGCTCGCTTTACGAATTCCTGCGCAACGATAAGTTCGATGCCAACGACTTCTTCGCCAACCGCCAGGGTACCGGCAAAGTGCCGTTCCGGCAGAATCAGTATGGCGTCTCGCTGGGCGGTCCGGTGGTCATCCCCAAGATTTACAACGGGCGCGACAAGACCTTTTGGTTCGCCAGTTGGGAGGGTTTCCGCCTTACCCGCGGAGGCACCGCTATCACCACTTTCCCGATCGCGGCGCAACGCAACGGCGACTTCTCGCAACAGAGCCGGACCATCTATAACCCATTCACAGGCAGGCTGGACCCGCAGGGCAACATCATTCGCGACCCGTTCCCCGGCAACATAATTCCCCAATCCCGCATCAGCCCGGCGATCAAGTTCTTTCTCGACAGCATGGCCCCGCTGCCCAACATCGGGACCGGCCTGCAAAACAACTACATCAACACCGCCGGCCGCTCCAACGACCGCGATACGCTGGTTCTCCGCGGCGACCATAACTTTTCGTCGAAAGACATCGTCAACGGGCGCTACCTCCGCCAGCGCGTTGGCGAGGCTGTTCCCAACGCCAACCCGTACCTCTACGCCCAGAACCGATTCGACGTGGAGAACGTGGCCGCCGGCTGGACACACATCTTCAGCGGCACAACGGTTCTCGACGTAAAGTACGGCTACAATAAGCCCAACAATCCAGGCGCCACTCTCAACAATAAGATCACCCGCGGCGACTTCTTCGATAAGACCGGAATCAAGATGTATCAGCGGGAAGTCTTGTTCGATCCAATCCCGACGCTGACGGCGGTGGGCGAATTTGCCGTTGGCGGCGGTGGCGACATCACCGGCGACAAGATCAACCAGTTCATAGCGAACCTGTCGAAAACCGCCGGCCGCCACAGTGTCAAGGTCGGCTTCAACTTCACCAAGAGAGTATTTAACACCAACACGTCCAACCCGATGAACGGCAACGGCGATTTCGACCGGCGCCTCACCTCGCTGTTCTCCGATAACAATTCCGGTCATAGCTTCGCCACCATGCTGCTGGGCACACCAACTGAGATCCGGCGCAGCTCGGGCAACACGCTCACCGACGCGCATGTGAACGCGTCTCAGGGCTATATCCAGGACGATTGGCGCATCAATAATAAACTGACGATCAACGCCGGTCTGCGCTGGGAATTCGCCAATCCGCCTTATGATTCCACCGACCGTCTTGGTAACCTGCTGGTTACCCGCGATCCCCAATCCGGCAAATACTCCGGCACATTGTTGTGGGCCACGGTCAACCCATCCGTGAACCCCGCGACCGGCAAGGTCAACGACCCGGCGAATCAGTTGGGCTACGGCCGCTCGCTGAAGCGTTCCAACTACCGCGACTTCGCGCCGCGGCTTGGCATCGCGTATCAGTTGAACTCAAAAACGGTCATCCGTACCGCGTATGGCATCTTCTTCAACTCCACCTTCGTCCAGGAACTGCAGGACCTCCGCAAATTCTGGCCCTACACCCCGCAGGAACTGTTCACCGCCAATACCGGCACCACTCCGGACCTGTTGATCACCGACGCACCACCCGCCGGAACGGTTAGCATCGGCGGGTGGTCGCAGAACCCTGAGAACCGGACGCCTTATTCCCAGCAATGGAACTTCACCATCCAGCGCCAGGTGATGAACGATCTCTCCATCGACATCGGCTATGTCGGCAACGCCAACAAGCATCAGATCGGGTATAGCTCGCTGAACACGGCTCCTATCCCTGGGCCGGGCGCCGTCAATCCGCGGCGGCTGATGCCGCAATTCGGTGAGCTCGATGCCGGCTACAACCAGTACAACTCTTCGTACAATTCCTTCCGCGCGAATGCGGTGAAGCGATTCAGCAAGGGTCTGCAGTTCCAGGCCAACTATACTTGGGGCAAGGCGCTTGACAATCAGTCGTCGCTTGCTGAAACCCGCGCGCAGAACCAGTACGACCGCCGCGCCGATTGGGGCCGGTCTTCCATTGACCTGCGCCATATCTTCCAGGTTTCGTATGTATACGAACTGCCGTTCGGCAAAGGCAAGCAGATGGGTTCCAACTGGGCGAAGCCGCTGGATTGGGCGTTCGGCGGATGGTCCCTGGAAGGCATCACCCGCGTGCAGACCGGTGCTCCATTCAACGTAACCGTTGGCCAGGACCGGGCGAATGTCGGGCGTTCGCAACAGCGCCCTAACGTTGTGCGCAATCCCAATAACGGCGGCAGCCGCAACGTGGACATTCCCTGGTTTGATACTTCGGCATTCCAGCTTCAGCCGATTTATACTTACGGAAACGCAGGTTCCTTCATCACACAGGCCGATGGCCGCGAGAATTGGGACGTCGCGCTTCAGAAGGACTTCCGCTTTTGGCGCGAAGGTAATTTCGTGCAATTCCGCTCGGAAATGTTCAATGTGGCGAATCACGTGAACATGGGGAATCCGCAGAGCAGCTTCGCGTCTTCGGCATTCGGCAAGGTAACCTCGGCCACGTCCGCGCGGCAGATTCAGTTCGGTCTCCGCTATCAGTTCTAAGCGGACCGGAAATGCGTTAGGCAAAGGCCGCCGCTACCCAGTGGCGGCCTTTCACATGTCTCAGCCCCGAGGTCGCTGCGGCACCCGATCTGTCATCCCCCGA
>JANXXV010000235.1 GCA_025350445.1 Bryobacteraceae bacterium
CTGCGCGCGACCCCCAGGGTGACTTCGGACTTCTTAATGCCTGTATCAAGATTGCGGGCGCTCTCGCCTGCGCGCGACCCCCAGGTACTTCCGCGCTCGAATTCAAGCGCATAGTAGTGCGGGCGCTCTCGCCTGCGCGCGACCCCCAGGTCGCGCTCTTCGAATGCCCGTCAGCTCCCACGATGAACGGGAGACCAGCTTCAAAGCCACGGCAACCCTCGAACTACTTCTTAGCGGAAACCCGGCGAACGGGTCGCGGAGCTCGACATCGAAGTGCAGCCTGCCTTTCAGTAACCAGGGTACTCTGTAGTGCTCTACGAAACGAAACCGAAAGCGGGCAGTGGCGCCGGGAAGCAGCACGGACCTCCCGTTTCGTATATGATGTGCCACATGCAAACAGGCATATTTCTCATCGCAAGGCCCGCCGCGCTCTTCCTTGCCGGCGCATGCATTTTGTTCGGCCAGGATCCGCGGATCGTAATTGAGAACGATAGCGTCAAGGTGCTGAAAGTACCGGTGGAATCGCACCTGAAGACAAAGATGCATGAACACAAGGTAAACCGGGTGATGATCTACCTGCAGGCCGGAAAGCAGGACATCAACTATCAAGATGGCAAGAATGTAGTGATTACCTTTAAAGCCGGCGAGGCGTTGTGGAGCCCGCGAAGCGGCATGCACATCGCTGAGATCTCCAGCGCGAAACAGGTGACCATCATGGAAATCGAGTTGAAAAAGCCTACGCCGTCCATAAAGCCGGCGGCTGGCGCGATGGATCCGTTGAAGGTGGACCCCAAGCACTACAAGGTGGATTTTGAGAACGACCAGGTTCGCGTCCTACGCGTTAAGATTGGGCCGCACGAAACCGCGCCGATGCACGAGCATTCCCTAAACCGCGTGGTGACGTATCTTACCGATCAGGATTTCCAGGTTACTTCCGCCGACGGCAAGGTGGATCATGTGCAGCACAAGGCCGGCGATGCAAGCTGGGGCGCTCCCGCCAAGCACAAAGAAGAGAACCTGAGCGACAAACCGTTTGAAGTAGTGGTGGTCGAACTGAAGGGTTAACCCCTCGCTGGCCCGCTCAAACGTTTTGCCGGCAAGCAAATCTTAATCGGGCGACAATAGCAAGGTATGGATCGATATGAACGGAGGGCGTACTGACCGCATGCCGAGAAAGAACGCCGGTACTCAACGCCTCTCAATAGCTGCCAAGCCGGTCAAACCCGTAGGCATCGCGGCGGTGCCTGCCGCCGCGCCTTCCGCCGCATTGGACCTGGACGATGCCAGCCTGTACATCAACCGGGAACTCAGTTTGCTGGCCTTCCAGCGGCGCGTCCTCGAAGAAGCTTCCGACTGCGGGAATCCCCTGCTGGAGCGGGTCAAATTTCTTTCCATCCTCGGATCGAATCTCGAAGAATTCTTCATGGTCCGGGTAGCGGGGCTGCTGGCGCAACTCGACGCCGGCACCGTGGAAGTGGGCCCGGACCGCATGAGTCCGCGCGCGCAACTGGTGGCGATCCGGCGCGAAGTGAAGAAGCTATTGGGCGAAGCCCACACCTGTCTTCGCGACGATGTCCTCCCTACCCTGGCTGAAGAAGGTATCGAGATTCTGGATTATTCCGGCCTCACGCCAAAGCAACTGACAACCGTAAACCGCTATTTCCACGAAACTGTCTTTCCCGTCCTCACACCGCTCGCCTTCGATCCGGGCCGTCCTTTCCCGCATATCTCGAACCTGAGTTTGAACCTTGCGGTCCTGATCCGGGACCCGCGGGGTACCGACCACTTCGCGCGGGTGAAAGTGCCGGATTCGCTGCCGGCTCTTGTTCCCGTTCGCGAGTCCGGTAGAACGGCCGGAAAGCGTGGCCGGAGCCCGAAGCGCGCCGGCTTCGTCTGGCTGGAACAGGTGATTGCGGCCAATCTTCAATCCTTGTTCCCTGGAATGAATGTGCTGGCGGCGCATCCGTTTCATGTGACGAGAGATGCGGATATCGCCATCAAGGAACTGGAAGCCGAGGACCTTCTGGAAAGCATTGAAGAAGGCGTGCGGCAGCGCCGCTTCGGCGATGTGGTCAGGCTTAGCGTTACCGACGAAATGCCCGACCACATCCTCGACATCCTGCGGAACAACCTGGAGGTGGAGAACTCCGCGGTCTACCGTTTCCGAGGCCCGTTATCTTTGAAACGCCTGATGGCGTTGTACGATCTGAACCGGCCTGAATTGAAGGACCCGCCGTTCTTGCCCGGCATCCCAAGAGCGCTTTTGCCGTCGGCCGAAGATGAAGATGTTTTCGCCCTCATCCGGCGCAACGACATCCTGCTTCACCACCCTTTCGATTCCTTCCAGCCGGTGGTGGATTTCCTGCGTAAGGCGGCGCACGATCCCGATGTGCTCGCCATCAAAATGGTGCTCTACCGCGTGGGCCGCAATTCGCCGGTAGTCAGCGCGCTGCTGGAAGCCATGGAGAATGGGAAACAGGTGGCCGTGCTGGTGGAGTTAAAAGCCCGCTTCGACGAGGAAAGCAATATCGAATGGGCAAGGGCTCTGGAGAAGGAAGGGGTCCACGTCGTCTACGGCCTGTTAGGTTTGAAGATTCACTGCAAGGTGGCGATGGTGGTGCGGCGCGAGGCCAGCGGCATCCAGCGCTACGTCCATCTGGCGACGGGAAACTACAACGCGGTGACAGCTCATACCTACACCGACATTGGCCTGTTCACCTGCGACGAACGAATTGCCGAAGATGTCACCGATCTGTTTAACTATTTGACCGGATACTCGGCCAAGTCCGACTATAACGAACTGCTCGTCGCGCCGGTTAACCTGCGGGAGCGGTTTGAAGCGCTGATCGAGCGCGAGATCGAACATCAGAAACGGGGCGAAACCGGACACCTCATCTTCAAGATGAATTCCTTGGTGGACGCCTCCATCACCCGCGCGCTCTATCGGGCCTCTCAAGCCGGCGTGCAGGTACAGTTGCTGGTTCGCGGAAGTTGTTGCCTGCGTGCCGGAGTTCCCGGCATCAGCCACAACATTGAGGTAATCAGCATCGTGGGGCGTTTCCTGGAACACAGCCGCATCTACTACTTCCGCAATGGCGGAGAAGAAGAAGTGTATCTGGGCAGCGCGGATCTGATGCCCAGGAATTTGAATCGCCGCGTGGAGGTTCTGTTCCCACTGAAAAATTCCGCACTGATCCGCAGGGTTCGGGATAGAATTCTGACGGCGTACCTGGCGGATACGGCAAAAGCGAGAAGGATGCAGCCCGATGGATCCTACGGCCGCGGCCGAAACGGCACGAAGCCCCCCGTCAGCAGCCAGAGTGTCCTGCTGATAAAGAGTCTGAATACCGGCTCTGTCTAGGAGTCTGTCGGAATGAAGCTGTTTTCGACCAAGAATCAATCACTTACAGACCATGCAATGTTCGTAAGTTATTGATTCTACGTTCGAGAAATTCTATCTCCGACAGACTCCTAGTGTGGCGTCAAGGAAATAGCTGGACGCGACATTCGATTCGTCTAGCGAATTGGCTACGACGGCGGGGCCCCGGCCCCGCAGCCAGCCCCCTGGCTGGCCCTTGTGATCCGGGAAGCCAAAATGCCATCTACTGCGTTTACCCGCGAAACAGGAAAATCAACTCGATGATCAGAATCGCCACCACCATCATCTCCAGCACGAATGCCCGCGCCTGATGGAACTCATCCACCATCGAGTGGTAAAGCTCCCCGGCGGTACGCAGTTTCTCGTCCACCAGATTGCGGTAGTCGGTGACGCCAATTTTTTCGGCGGCTACCCGGTACGCCCGTGCGTAGAACATGTCGCTCAGGAATTTGATGGAATTATCCACACGTTCAGTCAATTCGGTGACATCCAGCCGGATGGTATTCAGCTGATTGGCTTCCGCCGCCAGGCCCCAGCGGTGGAAGAGCTTATTCTTGCGCTCGATCTGCCGGTAGACGTGCGCCAAAACGCGGGTCAGCGCAGCGTCGTAGTAGCGGAACTCCAGCAACTGCGTATTTGCGTACTCCAGAAGTTGAATCGCCGGCGCGGCGCCCTCCTCGGTATCGTAGACAAGAGCCGCGGTCCAGCCGGCTACCAATAGGTCGGTAGGGTAGTAAGACATGCTCGATTGCAGCACTTCCTGCCGCTCACCCGGAGAAAGCATACTCAGTTCACCACGGACAATCTGCGCGATCTTACCGCCGTGGTTTTGCAGCAGATCCGCCGCGGCGGCCGGTTGCCCGTCCGCATCCGTCAGGCCGTGTATCTGCACAATGAAGTACTCTTCGCTGAGCCACTCCGGATGCGGTTTGATCAGCGCCTTGCTGATGGCGTCCGTCCGCTGCCGTACCAACGTCGCCGCCCTCTTGTCGATGTCCGGCTCATTGATCCAGCGGCTGGAGAGGCGAATCAACCCGTCCCAATCGGCCTCTACTTTCAGTTCCAGTAAAACGCTGATCACACCGTAGTCGAAGAATTTGATCTGACCGCACAGCAGTTCGCCGGTTTCCAGTAGCGCCATCTCAATCGGCTGCATAACTGGCGGGCGTTCGAACCGCACATAATCGGGCGCGGGGTGTTTGAAACTGGGACCCCGGCCGGCTTTGGCGATACCGAGAATGCGGTGAACCTGGTCCAGATCGATTTCCTCGGAAACATCGAAAAGAACGAGGACCCAAAAAGATGTCCGCATGGAAGGAATGGTGGGCAGTCAGGGACTCGAACCCCGGACCCCTTCGGTGTAAACGAAGTGCTCTAACCAACTGAGCTAACCGCCCAACCGCAACTTCTTGATTCTACCCTACCCCGCCCCAACCGTCACCTGGAGAGTTTTTGGGGATGGCAAACCGCCGGAAAGATTTGTAAGCAAACATATACCTTGACTCCGCCGCCAACCGTCGATATACTCAACCTCGTCTGGACCATAGTAGCGATAGGTACTGAGCGGTGGCCTGCCCCTCGTTTTGAATGGGCCACCCATCACGTATCCAACCCGCTATTTGCGTTTCCGGATAGGGGCTTGTATGCGACTACTGGAATCGGATTGCAATCCAATTGGACCTCAACATCGCATATTTTCACCCTTCGTGACCGATTCCGCTCTCTATTTTCGCGTATCTAGTAGGCGCGGGTTCCTGTTGCAGGAACCTTCAAACCGCTCGAAGTTTCAACCAGACATCGTTCCAGTAATGGAAAAAGGATTTCTCTATGGCAAGAGCTAGCACACAACATAAGCTTGATCGTGTCCGTCCTCCCCGCGTTCATGTTACCTACGACGTAGAAATCGGCGACGCGATTGAATTGAAGGAGCTGCCTTTCGTAATGGGCGTGCTCGGCGATTTTACCGGCCAGCCGGAGCAGCCGCTTCCCCGGCTGCGGGACCGTAAGTTTACCGAAGTGAATCCCGACAACTTCGACAGCGTTCTCGAAGGCATGAAACCCCACTTGGCTTTCAGCGTGGAAAACAAGCTGTCGGAAGACTCGAACTCTCCGAATTTGAAGGTGGATCTCCACTTCAAGAATCTGGAAGATTTCGAACCGGAACAAGTGGCGCGGCAAGTAAAACCGCTGCGCGAGTTGCTTGAACTTCGCACCAGGCTCTCCGATTTACGGGGAAGCTTGCAAGGGAACGACAAGCTGGAAGCGCTGCTGCTTGACGCGGTGAGCAATACAGAGAAACTGAATAAGCTGAAGGGCGAGATGTCCAGCGAAGCGGGCGGGAATCCGGAGGGAACCACACATGAGTGAGGCACAAAAAGCAACTGCGGCCGCAGCAGCTGAAACTACAGTGCAGGGCGGCGGTTTACTCGACCAGATCGTGGATGAAGGTCGGGTTTCGAGAGATCCGGCTCAGCGGGAACGAGGCAAGGATCTGGTGAAGGAATTCGTCGCTCAGGTTCTTGACGGATCCATGACCATTTCCAAGGATGCCGAGGCGATGATCAATTCGCGCATTGCGCAGATCGATCATCTTCTATCCATTCAGCTGAACGTCATCCTTCATCACGAGGCTTTTCAGAAGCTGGAAGGAAGCTGGCGCGGGCTGCGTCATCTGATGGACCAGAGCGAAACCAGTGCCTCGCTAAAGATCAAGGTTCTGAACGTCTCCAAGCGGGACCTGCTCCGCGATCTGCAGCGCGCCTCGGAATTCGATCAAAGCGCCCTCTTTAAGAAGGTCTATGAAGAGGAATTCGGCATTTTCGGCGGCGCTCCGTTCGCCAATTTAATCGGCGATTACGAGTTCGGCAGGTTGCCGGAAGATATCGAACTGCTGGAGCGGATTGCGCAAGTGGCGGCCTCCGCTCACGCGCCGTTCCTTTCGGCGGCCAGGGCGGACTTTTTCAACCTGGACAGCTTCGCCAGCCTGGATGCGCCCCGCGACCTCGGCAAAATCTTCGATACGACCGAATACGCGAAGTGGAAGTCGTTCCGGCAGAGCGAGGATTCGCGTTACGTCGGCCTGTGCCTGCCGCGCACTCTGGCTCGCCTGCCCTACGGCAAGGACACCAAACCGGTGGATGGCTTCGCCTACGAAGAGAACGTGGATGGTTCCGACGCCAGCAAGTACCTTTGGAGCAATGCCGCTTACTCGTTGGGCACCCGCCTGACGAACGCGTTCGCATTGTACGGCTGGTGCGCCGCTATCCGCGGCGTGGAAGGCGGCGGACTGGTGGAAGGTCTTCCGGTTCACAACTTTTACACCGACGAGGGTGATGTGACCATGAAGTGCCCCACCGAAGTGCCGATTACCGATCGCCGCGAGAAGGAACTGGCCGATCTGGGGTTCATTCCGCTGGTCCACTGCAAAGACACCGACTACGCCGCGTTCTTCAGCGTGCAGTCCTGCCAGAAAGCCAAGCTGTACGACAAGGACGCCGCGAATGCCAATGCGCGGCTCTCCACACAGTTGCCCTATATCATGGCGGTTTCGCGATTCGCTCATTATTTGAAGGCCATGATGCGCGACAAACTGGGAAGCTTTATGTCCCGCACCGATTGTGAGCGTTGGCTAAACCAATGGATCATGAATTACGTAACACCAGATGACACCGCTTCTACTTCTGTTAAGGCATCTCATCCTTTGAGAGAAGCCCGGATCGAAGTGAGCGAAGTTCCAGGTAAGCCTGGTGTTTATCGTGCGGTGGCGTTCCTGAAACCGCACTTCCAGCTTGACGAGCTTTCAGTCTCGCTGCGGTTGGTAGCGGAACTGCCGCCTTCGACGCGAGGCTAATTTTTGGATGCCGGCCCACGGGCCGGCATCTGTTTAGAATTTCCATAAAGAGAAACTAAGGAGAGTAAACTCAATGTCGTTGTTTGATTCATTTCTGAAAATTGACGGAATCGAAGGCGAAAGCCAGGATCACAAACACAAGAATGAGATTGACATTAGCTCGTTCAGTTGGGGCGCTTCGAACGGAGGAACCTTTTCCACGGGCGGCGGCGGCGGCGCGGGCAAAGTGAACATGCAGGATTTTCACTTTACGATGCCGATCAACAAGTCGTCGGTGAAGCTCTTTCTGGCGTGCTCCGGCGGCGATCACATCAAGACCGCCGTTCTCACCTGCCGCAAGGCCGGTAAGGACCAACAGGAGTTTTATAAGGTCACCTTCCACGACCTTTTGGTTTCCTCCTACCAATCCGGCGCAGGCGGTGGAGAAACTCTTCCCACCGATTCCATCTCGCTGAACTTTGCCAAAGTTGAGAAGGA
>JANXXV010000244.1 GCA_025350445.1 Bryobacteraceae bacterium
GCTACATGTCGAATGGGTAATTCACATGGTGAGCTCCTTTCATCTCACTAGATCAGCCAGGCTTGGCCTGGCGCACCGGATGGACGCGGATAAACGCGGATTTTGGGGTGAACCCCATACTCGTTTACTTTAGCTTGCAGCACCACAGCATATAGCTAGCAGGGCAAATGCAGACCGCAACCTGTAGAACATTTTGGACCTAAGATGTTCTTGAGCAAACGCCTATGGGCGTGAGCGCCCCAGGGTGAGATACAACTTGGCCTGTCCAGCTATTTCTTGGACACGACCCTAGCGGACAAGCGGCGACTGCGATTTTGAGCACTATTTCCAATTCCGGGTAACCACACTGTACGCGCCTAAAATCGCTTCCGCGGGGGGATAGACACGGCGGCAAATTGAAGATGCAAGTATGCGCAGGAGGTGGAGCGCCAGGACGCGAACCACGAAGGTTTCCCTGTTTCGGGTGGTTGGACTGTTGGTCTTGTTGGCAAGCTGCGGTGGACCTGCGTCGCAGTACGACGCGAACGAAAAGTTTTACCTGATTGCCAGCAATACTAAAGTGCCGTACTGGCAGGACGCTTTTGCAGGGCTCGGTAAGGCTGCCGCGCAATAACAGGTGCAGGCGGAAATGGCCGGTCCGGACAAGTACGATCCGAGGGCGCAACACGAAGAGTTTCAGCGCGTGCTGGCGAAGAAACCGGCTGGGATACTACTCTCGGCGGCAGATCCTGAATTGGTAAAATCGGACATCCAGGCGGCCATCGCGCAAGGCGTGCCGGTGATCACCATCGATTCGGACGCGCCCGGCCGCCGCAGGCTGTTCTTCATCGGCACCGACAATTACAAAGCAGGGATGATGGGCGGCCAAGTAGCGGCGAAGCAGTTAAGCGGGAAAGGCGCGGTGATCATTTTCAGTATGCCGGAACAAGTCAACTTGAAGGAGCGGTTGCACGGATATCAGGATGCGTTTGCGGCCTATCCGCAAATCAAGATCGCCGGCGTGATTGGCATTCACGGGAATCCAACGGTTGCCTTCGACAAGACTACGGAATTGATTGAGAAGGCCAAGACCACGCCGGACGCTTTTGTTTGCCTGGAAGCGATTGCCTGCGCGGAAGTGGCGGATGTGCCGGACCGGAAAAATGTGAAAGGGAAAGTAGTGGTCGCGATGGACACCGATGATCGAACGCTGCTGGCGATACAGAAAGGTTCGATTACCGCCACCATCGCACAGAAGCCCTATACGATGGCTTACTTCGGCCTCCGCGTGCTGGACGATCCGGCGCACCACAAACTGACGCCGCTGGATGCCAATTTCGCGCAGGATTCGCGATCGCCGGTTCCGGTGTTTGTGGACACCGGCGCAACCCTCATCGATCGCGGCAATGTGGAATCGTTCTTGATAGATACTGCGGCGGCAGCAGCCGCGCACTGAGTACTACTGTACTATCGGCGGCGCGGCGTGTGCCGGTTCGGCTAAGTATCATGCCGCATTGCGTCAGGTTCCGGCTTAGGCCTAAAGTGGTGATGTCCGTATTCGTACAGTTGGGGAGAGTTCTGTGTCAAAAAGATCAGCTTTATTTGTTCCGGTAGCGCTGCTGGGCGTGATGATTATCGCCAGCGCTCCGGCTGCGGCCGGCGGCACAACCGGTTGCCCCGCGGGCACGGTAGCAGCCAGCGCGTTCGCGAGCGCGAACCTGGGCGCGAAGGCCAGCACCTGCGGGAGCGTCTCCGCTGGTGCGAGTTCGGTAACCACGTCCATCCCCACGGGGGCTCCGGGAATTACGGTGGAGAGCTGGCTTGGCATTACCTTGGGCTTGCCTGGATTCTCCGGTCAATCCGCCTCGGTTCTGCAATTCAGCAATTTCTCAGCTTCGCAAGGAGCAAGCATCAATTTCAACTGGATTGCCTCCTTCGAACCAGGCACCGAGGGCTACGCCTTCGCCCTTTTGGACGGTCAGCGGACTGTGTTGCAGGAACAGACGAATCTTCCGGTCATTCAGGCCGGCGGCGGGCTTAATATTATAGCCCTCCACAACAACACACTAACCCTCGGCGCGGGTGGTACCCATACGGTGTCTTTCGGAATCGTGGAAGCGTGTTCCGCTTGCCTCCTCGGGATCAACGCGGCTCCCCTTGATCCGGCTGCGACGTTCAGCAGCATCATTTTGACGGACTCCACCGCTACGCCGGAGCCGGCCACTCTGTCGTTGATGGGTCTTGGCCTCGCCGGCGTGTTCGCCGATATCGCCCGCCGCAAGCGTTTGTAGCCTATCGAGCAGGCTTGCAGTTTAGAGGACCGGATAATTGGTTGGATCGCGTTCGTAGAATCGCAATTGGTCAGTATGTCCGTAGTGTCCTGTTCCTTTCCAGAAACTTCTCTTCGGATGACCCGGGAAGCCCTGTATCAGGCGCTCTGCCCAGCCTTAAACGCAGGATGCCACAGCGGACCGTAACCCAAGTTTCCGGGCCTCACCAGCACGCGCCGTGCGTGTTCGGTTACTCGTAAGAGTTGACGACGGGCGCAAGAGCGCGACCAGGGGTCGCGCGCAGACAAGGTGTCTGCCCCACCTTAGCATGTTGTAAAGAATTAGCCGGGACGGCGCACCAGGTCAACAGTGCACTATGGACCCAAGGGATAACAGGCGCCGCGCGCTCGCAGGGTAACGGTAACCCAGCTTGCGCGCAATCCGGACTGTTCCGATATTGAAGAATTTGTCAAATCGCCCGAGAATTTTGTATTCACAGAGGAGTTGGCTCAAACGCTCCCTGGGCTGCTGGAAAGCACCAGATTTGTGATCGAGAAGGCGGCAAACCAACTGCTGGAAGTGTGGAGTTGGCGCCGGGCTTATCCGCAGGTCCGCAGTTAACGGGCAGAGCAATGGCCCGATAGACCTTTGTGTGAATCGATCGAGTTTTCCGGATACAAACCGGGAACGTTGGAATTCATGATCAATCCGGGCCGCGGTGGAGCGAGTTTAGCTGAGCACCGAGCACGATCAAATCTGAGCGACCCCGGATCTACTGAATGACGCTACGCCGTAGACTGCCGCTCGAGTTTGCCAGCGAGGACTCAATTACCCGCGGCGGTAGCAACCTTCAACTGATTTACCACGGCTTTCACACCCTTCACTTTCTTGGTAAGTTTCTCGGCCTTCGAGCGAACACTCTCCGTCTTCACGGTCCCGCTCAGTTCGACGGCGCCTTGCGTCACCTTCACGTTGATCGCGCCGCCGCCGACATCGCGGTCCCCGGCCAGTTTCAACCGCACCTGGTCGTAAATCGCGTCGTCGGACAGGTCTTTCGCGGCGGCAAACAGAGTGGCCGCGATCAGAAACATCATCAAAAAAAGGGAAATTGTCCGCATGGTCACTTAGTCTCGCTCATGTTCCTATTCATAGTACGCCAGTCGAGCTCGTTCAAGAACTCGGGATTGTCTCTCCAGTTCGATCGCACTTTCACATTCAATTCCAAGAACACCTTCCGGCCCAGTAAAGTCTCGATCTCATGGCGTGCCCCGGTCCCGATGCGCTTCAGCATGGCGGCCTTGGCGCCGATAATAATCGCCTTCTGCCCTTCCCGCTCCACGTAGACGATCGCAGAAATGCGCGTAAGCGTTTTCTTCACCTCAAACTCTTCCACTAGAACGGCTACCGAATGGGGCACCTCCCGGCGGGTGTCCTTCAGAATCCGTTCGCGAATCAGTTCCGCCGCCATGAACCGCTCCGGCTGATCGGTGATGTAATCTTCCGGGAAATGCGCCGGCCCGGCGGGCATACGCTTCAGTATCGCCGACCGCAGTTCGTCCAGGCCGTGCCCTTTCAGCGCGGAAACCGGAACATACTCAGCGAACTCCAACGCGGTCTTATACTTCTCGATCAACGGCAGTAATTGAGCCTTTTCCTTCACGCGATCGATCTTATTCAGCACCAGAAACGTGGGCGTCTCCGCCTTGCGAACCATATCCAGCGCCTGGGCATCTTCCTCCTCCAGCCGCCGCGCCGCATCCACCACATACAACAGCAGGTCGCGCGCATCCAGCGCCGCCCGGACAGCCACCATCATGCGCCGGTTGAAGATGGTATCGGAGCGGTGAATGCCGGGCGTATCCAGGAACACCACCTGGCTGTCCGGCGTGGTCCAGACGCCCTGAACCGAGGTGCGGGTGGTTTGCGGCTGCTCGGCGACAATGGCGAGCTTGGTACCGATAAGGGCATTCAGCAGCGTGGATTTCCCGGCGCTGGGGCGCCCGAGAATGGATACGAATCCGGAAACAAATTCCGGTGGATTGTTTTTGGGATCGGACATTAGGATTCGGTCTCCGGCGGCGCTTTCGAGATGCGCACCTGGTCCACCCGGAGATCGTTGCCGGCGAGAACCTCGATGCGGACGCCATCCCGCTCAATGGATTCGCCGATGCGCGGCACGCGGCCGATCCATTCGCTGACGAGGCCGCCGACGGTGGTGGACTCGATGCTTTCGGAGGCCCGGTAGCCTATCAGATCGTTCAACTGATCGACGTTGAAACTGCCGGACACGATGAAGCGGCCCTCGCTATCCTGCTCTACGTCCAGCGTCGGCTCGTGCTCGTCGCGAATCTCACCAAGAATTTCTTCCACCATATCTTCCATGGTGGCCAGGCCGGCGGTATTGCCGTATTCATCCACTACAATCGCCATATGCGCTCCGTCGCGCTGCATTTCGCGCAGCAGATCGTTCACCGGCTTCGTCTCCGGAACAAGCCGCACCGGACGCGCCAGCTCGCGCACGGTCCTGTGGCTGCGATCGCCGGTTTCCAGTTCAAACATGTCGCGGACGTGAACGAATCCAATCACCTGATCGATGGTATCTTCGTACACTGGAATGCGGGAAAACTGTTCGTTGATCACCAGGCGGCGCAGATCGTCAAGCGTGCTGGCGGCGGAAATGGCAACGATATTGGGGCGGGGGGTCATCACCTCTCGTACGGTCTTGTCGCCGAATGCCACGACGGACTGAATCAGCTTGCGGTCGTCTTCCTCAAGGATGCCTTCTTCGGTACCCGCCGAGATCAGCGCTTCTATATTCTCCGCCGGAGTGGGGGCCTCCTCAGGCTTTGGCTCTTCAGAACCCAACTGCGCCAGCGAGTGCAGGAAACCGAGCAACGCCGTGAGCGGCCGGACGACGATCGCGAGCCCCGTCAGGATGGGGATAAACACCAGCAGCCAGTGTCCGGCGGTGTGCCGGTAAAGCATCTGCGGCACGAGATAAGTGCTGAACAACATTACGATCCATGCGAACACGAAGGATTCAATCAGTCCCTGCTTGGTGAATGCGTCCTGGGAGGTGGAATTCGCGAGGAACAGAACGCCCACAAATACCAGCAGGCTGTGCTTCACCAGCGAGAAAGTCAACACACCGCTTTCAGGTTTCAAACCGATGCCGTCTTCGATTGTGTCCTTGAAGAATTGCAGCGAAGGCAGGTCGCGCGAACGCAAACGCGCACTCTCCATATAAAGCATCTGCACCAACGTCACCAGAACAAGAAGCAGCGTGGCAAGAAACAGGATCAGGACAAATACGGCCGTCATACCCGCACGCGCTCAATGAGTCCGTTGGGCAGATTGAACAGCTTGCGCCAGCGCTTCTCGGCTCCCGACATCTCACCGGCATCGGATTCGTGATCCATCCCGGTGAGATGCAAGACGCCATGCAACATGAGAATTTGAATTTCCTGTGAGATGGAATGGCCGTATTCGGACGCTTGCACGGCGGCGCGCCCGCTCGAAATTGCGATCTCGCCCAAGTCTCCGTCCGGCGTCTCCGACGGGAACGAGAGCACGTCGGTGGGGTAATCGTTTTGCAGAAACCCGCGGTTCAGGCGCCGCAGTTCCCGGTCGTCCGTGATCATGCAGACGAAGCCGCGCCCGCTTGAAACCTGCTGCCGCAACTGTTCCGCGAAATCCTTCAGCTCCCGTCTCGGCAAGGCTGCCGGTGCACGGCGGAACAAAACAAGACTCTCCGAGGGGGACATGAAAGGGTTTCAGGCGCCGGGAAATTCCAGCGCATCACGAGCCGCCAGAGGAATTACCGCCGCTTCGCCCGCTGGCTCCGGCTTCGGCTCCGAGCCCAACTTCAAGGCAAACTGGCGTCCCGCTCCAATCTGTTTGTTGTAGCGTTCGTAGGCGTTCACAATCTTCCGCACCAGGCTGTGCCGCACAACGTCCACTTCCTCGAACTGCACAAAGCTGATTCCTTCCACTCCACGCAGAACTTCCGAGGCATTCAGCAAGCCGCATGTTCTACCCGGAGGCAGATCCACCTGCGTCAAATCCCCGGTCACCACCATCTTCGAGTTGAATCCCTGCCTGGTGAGAATCATCTTCATCTGCTCGGCGGTGCTGTTCTGCGCTTCGTCCATAATGATGAAGCAATCGTTGAGCGTGCGTCCGCGCATAAACGCGATTGGCGCCACTTCAATCACGGATCGCTCCAGCAGCTTCTCCACCTTTTCGGTTTCGATCATCTCAAACAGCGCATCATAGAGCGGCCGCAGATAGGGATCGATCTTTTCCTGCAGGGTGCCCGGAAGAAAGCCCAACTTTTCGCCAGCCTCGACTGCCGGACGTGTCAGCACAATGCGGCTTACCTTCTTGTTCAGTAACGCGGAAACCGCCATTGCCACCGCAAGATAAGTCTTGCCGGTTCCGGCTGGTCCAATGCCGAAGGTAAGATCGTGACGTTCAATCGCATCGATGTACCGCCGCTGATTGATCGTCTTCGGCGCCAGCGTCTTCTTGCCGAAAGCCCGCTGACGGCCGCTGACCACCAGATTGCGAAGCGTCACCGACGGATCGGTCACCACCACCCGTAAGTAACTGTTCAGGTCGCCATTGCTGAACACGTGTCCCTCGCGGATCAGCGACGCG
>JANXXV010000267.1 GCA_025350445.1 Bryobacteraceae bacterium
TCACGATGGAGCGGATCAAGGATAACGACATCCGCATCAACACTTCGAACTCGTCCATCCAACTCCGGCTGCCGGCGAACGCCGGCGGACAACTCCGGGCGCATACTTCGAACTCGTCCATCACCACGGATTTCGACGTCAATGTGAAAGCCGGTCGGATTTCCAAGTCGCGTCTGGAAGGCGCGATCGGATCGGGCGGGCCGATGTTCGACCTTTCAACCTCAAACGGCAACATCAAGGTGCAGAAACTCTAAGTGCGAAAATAGAGGGTTGATAAAGACCATCATTTTCGACCTCGGAAAGGTGATTGTCCCTTTCGACTTCATGCGGGCCTATGAGAAGATCGGTCCGCTGTGCAACCTGACTCCGGCGGAAGTTCCGGAGCGGCTCCGCAACTGCGATCTGGTGAGCCGCTTCGAATCGGGCCTGATTGAGCCGCGCCCCTTCGTTCAGGAATTGGCCTCCCGCCTTCAATTGGAAATCAGCTATCCGGATTTCTGCGCCATCTGGAGCAGCATTTTTCTTCCCGATACGTTGATCCCGGAGAGCCTCCTCACAGGACTCGGTGAGCGATACCGGCTCTTGTTGCTATCCAACACAAATGCCATTCACTTTGAGATGGTGTCGGAACGATACCCGCTGCTGCGGCACTTCGACGAGTACATCCTCTCCTACAAAGTGGGAGCGATGAAGCCGTCGCCCGCCATCTATGAAGCAGCGCTGGCGAAAGCGCAATGCCGCCCGGACGAATGCTTCTTCACCGACGACATCCCGGCCTACGTGGAGGGTGCCAGGTTACACGGCATCGACGCCGTGCAGTTCCAAAATGCAGAGCAGATTGAAACCGAACTGCGCACTCGCGGCGTCAACTGGTAAGAGGGCAAATGACCGTATACCGATTAAGTCCCGAAGACGATGATTTCGACTCCGGCGATGATAACGACAGTTATCAAGATGGCGATCAGGACGACGATCAAGATCAGGATGACGAAGTAGATTCGGACGAAAACGATGCTGACGGCGAGGAAGACCCGCCTGGTCTGGATGACGACGTCATTGCCACCGCGGCCGACTTCCCCGATGCCGATGAAGAAGACTTCGAAGACGACCAGGGCGATTGGTCGGCCGATGACTACCAGGAATCCGCGCGGAATCTCTTCGGCCGCGGTGAATTCTTCGGGGATACCGTCGTTGAACAGCGTGCCGCCGAAGGCTACGCGCCGTTTGAGGACCACACGTTCGACGGCCAGTTCAACAGCATTTTCCCAGGCGCCTCAGACACGGTGAACCTCTTTGAGCGTGACGGAAAGCTGGCGGCATTCGGCTTCGTTTCCATGGCCGTTCTGCAGATGCTGCAGGCGCGGTTCACCGGCATCGATCTCAGCAATCTGGAAGTGGCGGTTCCCGATAAGGGAGAGCGCACGCCGCCGCAGCCCTTGCCTCCGGCCTATGCCAACGTGCCGGAACAGGATGCGGTGGACCTGCGCAAGTACTGCAGTCCGGTTGGCGACCAGAGCCAAACCTCCCGCTGTTCCGCCTTCGCCTGGACACATGCGCTGGAGATGTCGCGCAACATCCAGCAACGGGAAAACCCGCGCTTGTCGTGCAGCTACACGATGCTCGAATTCCAAAAGATGCAAGGGGATTCCAAAGACTTTCCGTACGCCTATAGCGGCGGTGATGGAACGGTGGGTGGACCGGAGCCTGGGCAGGTGCTGGTGGAAAACGGAACCTGCCGGCAGGAGTTGTGGCCGGACGATCAGGAATATCCCGTCACCCGCGAAACGCAACTCGCGGCGGATGCCGACCGTCACCGGCTGGATGGCGTTCCGCATCCCATCGCGCTGGACGACGTTCGCAAAGTGCTCAGTGCCGGCTGCCCGGTTCATGTTGCGATGAACACCGGCGGGACATTTTCAAAGGTGGGCCGCGATGGCTTGTTCAACGCGGCGGAGGCCCCTGACGGCCGCCATGGCCGTCACGCCATGTTGATCACCGGTTACGTGGGCAACTTTTACGTTGTGAAGAACTCATGGGGAACCGATTGGGGCGAGAACGGCTATTGTTACATCCCGAAGAATGTTCTGGCCGCGTCCGACCCGGAGTTTGTCGCTGTGCTGCTGACGAAGAGCTAAAGCAGGGAAGTGTCCATTTGCGCCTCAACCATCACGTCCGAAAATTCGACAACCCCAAGCTCGGCGCCGTCGAGATAATCCTTCAGTGAATCGGTGGACCCGTCGAAGAAGCTGTCGACAAATTCCTTCAGCGCCAGGCGGCGCAACGATTCACGGCTCAACGTGGGCGTGTATACGAAAGATCGTCCGATCTTGCGGCGGCGCACCCCGCCACGGCGCTCCAAACGGTCCAGCACGGTCATCACCGTGGTGTAGGCTAGTTTCCGGTTGCCGGTGAGAACGCGGCGCACATCCTTCACATTAGCTTCCCCCAACTCCCAAAGTGCCTTGAGGCACTGCAGTTCCAATGGAGGGGGAATCTCACGCGGCATTACGGTTCCTTGTGCAACGCGCCCTGCAGTTTTTCGCCGAACAGGGATTGCGACTTGAACTGATGGGACGCCGGGGCTGGCTGCGGCTTCGCAGGCAAGGCGCCGGAAACAGGCGGAGCGGATGCCACCGGTTCCGGCTCCTCCTCCAGAAACTTCTGCTTCTTCAAAACGGAACGTTCGAGTGAAGTGTTGTAGCCTGTCCAGCAACCGTCCACGTGCCGGTCCTTGTGCAGGAAGGCGCGCATGGCTTCCATTTTCGAATCGAGATTATCCAGGTGATGCAGCAACAACGCTTCGGGAAACAGCGGCACTTTCGGCGAGCCGAAATCCAGTTCTCCGTGATGGCTGACAATCAGATGGTCCACCAGAGTCCGCAGTTTCGGCGGGAAGCCGGGAATCAGCCGCGCCTTCTCGTCCACCATTCGCAGCGCAATAATAATGTGGCCCAGCAGTTGGCCTTCGCTGCTGTAGCCAAAGCTGCGGTCGTAGGTGAGTTCGTGAATCTTGCCGATGTCGTGCAGTACCACCCCCGTCATCAACAGGTCGGCGTCCACGTGCGGGTAATGCGCCGCTGTCATCTTCGCCAGGGAACAAAGCGAAAGCACGTGTTCGATCAGCCCGCCGATGTAAGCATGGTGGATGCTCTTGGCCGCCGGCGCAATCTTATAGCGGCGGCTGATCTCCGGGTCTTCCATCATCGCCGTCAGCAGCGCCCGCAAATGCGGATTTTGCACCGCGCCGATCACCCCCATCAACTCGGCGAACATCTCGTCGGGATGCCGCAGCGAAGCGGGGAAGTAGTCTGTGAAATCGACGTCCGTGTCAGTCTGCTTCTGCAGCTTGTGAATCGTCAACTGCAACCGGTTCTGGTAAACCTGGAGCAGGCCGCGGATCTTCAGGAAATCGTCGCGGTCGAACGTCTCCATCACCTCCGGCACGTTGTCCCACATCTTGGCGTCGATCTCGCCGGTGCGGTCGCCCAGAATCAACGACAGGTAGGGTTCGCCTGTTTTCTTTTGCCGGATGTCCTTGTACTGAACCAGGAAGGTTGCAGTGATAACCTGATTCGGTTGCAGCTCGCTAACGTAAGGTGATTTCATTGGGCGAATCTATTTTTTCAAAGTGCCGGGGACGGGAATCATGCCCAGCGCTCTCTTCATTCTCTTTCGATTCGCAACCTCTTGCTTTGTTGTCGTTTCGGGCTTCAACACCGCGGGGTCCGTCCACGTTGTCGCTTTTCCCGGTGCCGCGTCGCTGTCCACATAGCCGGATTTGATTTCGAGAAAAGCCTCTTGCCGGAGTTTGGTGAGGTATTCGCGAACCGCCGGCTGCATACGCGGCATGTATAGCTTTTCCATCACTTCGTTCTCCACTTCCTCAAATGGCGCCTGTCCCTCTTTGAAGCGCTCTTCAATTTTCAGGATCAGAAAGCCGGGGCCAATGCGGATAGGGTCGGTAACAAAGCCGCGTTCCTCTTTGAACACGACCTCTTCAATCTTCTTGTCCAGCTCTCCGCGCTTGAATGCGCCCAGTTCGCCCATCTGTTTTCCAGTTGCCGCGTCGGAGTTGTCGCGGGCCATCTCACCGAATTTCTCGCCCTTCTTGCCGCGCGCGCTCAGCGCCTTCGCCTTCACTTCCGCCGCGGCGATGCCCTTGGCGTCTTTGCCTTCCGTGGAAACTAGAATCTCCCGCAGGAAAACCTGTTCCTGCCTGACGAATTCGCTCTTGTGCTCATCGTAGTATTTCCTGATGTCGGCCTTCGGCACGTTGATGCGTCCGCTCACTTCCTGGTTGATCACGCGCCGCGTCAAGATGCCGTTCTTGATATCGTTGCGGAAATCCTCGTAAGGCTGGCCGCTCTGTTCGCGGACATAAGCCTGGAATTTTTCCTGATCGGCGATCTTGCTTTCCAGTTGAAGCTGCGCGATGTACTTGCTTACTTCCGGATCGACATTGATGCTCATCTCCTTGCCCTTCTGGACAAGCAGTAGTTGGTCGATGCGTTCGCTTAGTACGC